>NZ_SSDO01000210.1:0-12642 GCF_004794395.1 Microbacterium sp. K41
CAGCGCCTCCGGGACCGACGCGGGCGGCTGCGTGCCGGTGGCCCAGCGGGTGCCGAGCTGCATCACGACGCCTCGACCGGGGCGAGCTCGATCGCGGTCACCGCGAACTCCTCGGCCTCGGTGAACTCGAGCTCGGCGATGCGGCCGACCGCGCGGAGGTCGTCGGCAGCGGCGCGCAGCGCGTCGAGCTTCGCGGCAGGGGCGGCGATCGCCGCGCGCGACACCGGGGTCTTCTGCGACGCCTTCGCCTCGGTCTTCGCACGACGGATGCCGATCAGGGCCTCGCTCGCGGCGGCCAGCACCGCGGCGTCGCCCTCGATGCCCAGCGGCTCCGGCCACGCGGCGGTGTGCACGGAACCCTGCTCGAACCACGACCACGCCTCCTCGGTCGCGAACGACAGCACGGGCGCGAGCAGACGCAGGAGCGTGGACAGCGCCAGGCGCAGCGCCAGTGCCGCCGACGCCTGTCCCACGTCGTTCTGGTTGTACGCCCGCTCCTTCACCAGCTCCAGGTAGTCGTCGCAGAACGTCCAGAAGAACGCCTCGGTGAGCTCGAGCGCGCGCGCGGCGTCGTAGCGGTCGAACGCCGCGGTCGCCTCCGCCACCACGGCGTCGAGGGCCGTGAGCATCGAGGCGTCCAGCGCGTGGGTGACCTGCGCCCCCTCCGGCACCGGGAACGACAGCACGAACTTCGCGGCGTTGAGCACCTTGATGGCCAGGCGCCGCCCGATCTTCACCTGGGTCGGATTCTGCGGGTCGAACGCGGCGTCCATGCCCAGTCGGCTGGAGGCCGCCCAGTACCGCACCGCGTCGGAGCCGTGCGCGTCGAGCACGTCGGCCGGGGTGACCACGTTGCCCTTCGACTTCGACATCTTCTTGCGGTCCGGGTCGACGATGAAGCCGGAGATCGCGGCGTTCTTCCACGGGGCCCTGCCGTCTTCCAGCGTGGAACGCAGCATGGTGGAGAACAGCCAGGTGCGGATGATGTCCTGCCCCTGGGGACGCAGGTCGAACGGGGCCGTGAGCTGCCACAGCTCCTCGTCGCGCTGCCAGCCGCCGGCGAGCTGCGGCGTGAGCGACGACGTGGCCCACGTGTCGAGGATGTCGGCCTCGGCGTCGAACCCGCCCGGCACGCCGCGCTGGTCTTCGGTGTACCCGGCCGGCACGTCGGTGGTCGGGTCGATCGGCAGGCTCGCGGCGTCGGGGACGAGCACGCGGTCGTAGTCGCGGTCGCCGTTCTCATCCAGCGCGTACCAGAGGGGGATCGGCACGCCGAAGAAGCGCTGCCGGGACACGAGCCAGTCGCCGGTGAGACCGCCGACCCAGTTCTCGTACCGCACGCGCATGAAGTCGGGGTGCCACGCGAGCTCCTGCCCGTGCGCGAGCAGCTGGTCGCGCAGCTCGCCGTCGCGGGCGCCGTTGCGGATGTACCACTGGCGCGTGGACACGATCTCGAGCGGACGGTCGCCCTTCTCGAAGAACTTCACGGCGTGCTGGAAGGGCTTGCCGACCGCGGTCAGGTCGCCCGTCTCCTGCAGCTTCTCGACGATCGCCTTGCGGGCGCTGAACACGGTCTTGCCGGCGACCTCGGCCGCGTACCAGGCGCGGGCGTCGGCGTCGGCCACGAGGGACGGAGCCTCCGGGAGGAACCGGCCGTCGAGGCCGATCGTGGTCATGTTCGGCAGGTCGCGACCATCGGTCGTGCGCAGCTCACGCCACCAGACGATGTCGGTCACGTCGCCGAAGGTGCACACCATGGCGGCACCGGTGCCCTTGTCGGGCTGGGCGAGGTGGTGACCGTGGATCTCGATCTCGGCACCGAAGAACGGGGTGCGCACCTTCGTGCCGATCAGGTGCTTGTGCGGGCCCTCGGGGTGGGTCACGATCGCGATGCACGCGGGGAGGAGCTCCGGACGCGTGGTGTCGATCGCGATCGAGCCGGAGCCGTCCGCGAAGGGGAACTCGATCGTGTGATACGCGGCCTGCTGGTCGCGGTCCTCCAGCTCGGCCTGCGCGATGGCGGAGCGGAAGTCGATGTCCCACAGCGTCGGCGCGAGGGCCTGGTAGGCCTCGCCCCGGTCGATGTTGCGCAGGAACGCGAGCTGGCTCTGGCGGATCGTGTCGTCGGAGATCGTGCGGTAGGTCTGCGTCCAGTCCACGCTCAGGCCGAGCTGCCGGAACAGGGCCTCGAACTGCTTCTCATCCTCGATCGTGAGGCGCTCGCACAGCTCGATGAAGTTGCGCCGGCTGATGGGCTGCTGGTCGGCCGCACGGCTGGACTTGTTGTCTCCGCCCTCGAACGGCGGGGTGAAGTCGGGGTCGTAGGGGAGCGAGGGGTCGCAGCGCACGCCGTAGTAGTTCTGCACGCGGCGCTCGGTGGGCAGGCCGTTGTCGTCCCAGCCCATCGGGTAGAACACGGTCTTGCCGCGCATCCGCTCGTACCGCGCCTTGACGTCGGTGTGGGTGTACGAGAACACGTGCCCGATGTGCAGGCTGCCCGAGGCGGTGGGCGGAGGGGTGTCGATCGAGTACACGCCCTCACGGCCGAGTTCCGCGGCGCGCAGACGGTCGAACAGGTAGGTGCCCTGCTCCGCCCAGGCGGCGTCCCACTTCGCTTCGAGACCTTCGAGTGCGGGCTTGTCAGGGATGGCGGACATGGAGGTCTCCTCGAGCGATGTATGCGGCACTGTGTGAGCGTGCCTGAGTGTGGGTGGTGCCGCCCAGTCTACCGAGCGTGCGGGCGGGTCGCTCGACCGCGGCGGGCGCTCGGCGCGGCGCGGACCCGCACCCGCCGCGACTGGGAGGATCGGAGCATGACATCGCCGTGGTCCTCGTCCACCCGTCCCCGGCTCGCCGACCTCGGCGTCGCGGCCGGAGCCTTCGCGCGCGGTGCGGAGAACGCGATCACCGACGTGCCCGGGGTGCGGGTCGGCCACGCCACGCTGCACGGCGACGGTCTGCACACGGGGGTCACGGCGATCGTGCCGGACGCGCTCACCGCGCGGCGCCGCAGCCTTCCCGCGAACCTCTCCGTGGGCAACGGCTACGGCAAGCTCGTCGGTGCCACGCAGGTGCGCGAGCTCGGCGCGCTGGAGACGCCGATCCTCCTCACGTCGACCCTGTCGGTGTTCCGCGTGGCCGACGCGCTGCTCGGGCACCTGCTGGCGACACCCGCGCACGCGCACACGACGACGCTGAACCCGGTGGTGGGGGAGACGAACGACGGGTTCCTCTCGGACATCCGTCGGCGGGCCGTGGGCGAGGAGCAGGTGGTCGCGGCACTGGAGGCGGCGGCGTCCGGTCCCGCCGCGGAGGGCTGTGTCGGTGCGGGTGCCGGGACGGTCGCCCTCGGCTACAAGGGCGGCATCGGCACGGCGTCGCGGGTGGTCGACGTGGCCGGAACCCCGTGCACGGTCGGCGCGCTCGTGCAGACGAACTTCAGTGGCACGCTGCGCATCGCCGGGGTGCCCCTGCCCGCGGAGGAGCTGCTCACGGACGACCCTGCGGAGACGGTCGGGAACTCCTGCATGATCGTCGTCGCCACCGATGCGCCGGTCGACGGCCGCCAGCTCGGGCGCGTGGCCAACCGCGCCGTGTTCGCGATGCGGGGCGTCGGTGCCGACTACGCGCAGGGCAGCGGCGACTACGCCATCGCGTTCTCCGTGCACGACCCGGCGACGGGCGGGCTCGCGGCGGACGACGAGCTCTCGCCGCTGTTCGCCGCGACGATGGACGCGGTCGAGGAGGCGCTGATCAACTCCGTGCTGGCCGCCGAGACCACCGTGGGCCCCGAGGGGCGGACGGCGCACGCGGTGCCGATCGATCGGGTGCGAGAGCGCCTGGCGCGCGCCGGGGTCGTCTGACCGGCGTTCACGACCCGGGGGGAAACGTCGCCGTGGAGGACGGACGCGCGACGTGTCGCGGCAACCGCGCCCGGACGTCCTGCGGTGCGAGCGGTGCTCAGTCGGCGAGCGCGGCGTGGATGCCCTCGCCGATCCGGCGCATGGCCGCGAGCACCGGGCCGCGGCCGTCCGCACCGCTGTTCCAGGTGGCCAGCACGGCGTAGGCGATGCGCCGGGTGGGCGACATGACGAGGCCCGTGTCGGCGCGGACCCGCGAGATCGTCCCGGTCTTGTTCAGCAGCCACACGCCGCGGTCGAACCCCCAGTGCGCGAGCGGGTCGAGCTCGAACGCCGAGGCGACCATCGACAGGTCCATGCCGGCACCGAGCCACCGCCGCAGCGTGTCGGCCGACGCGGGCGAGAGATCGGCGCCGTCGGCGAGCCGCGACATGAAGCGCACGAGCTCCGCGGCGTTCGCGTGCGACAGCGTCCGGGGAGCGCCGGGCGGGATCGGCCACCGCACGATGTCGTCGAGCGCGGAGGCGGTGTAGCCGAGCGCCCGGGTGTGCTCCTGCACCACGGGGATGCCGATCACGCGGCCCAGGGTGTTGGTGGCGGCGTTGTCGCTCACCGCGCCGATCAGCGCCGCCACGTCGTACAGCGACAGCTCGTCGGCCTGCAGCAGGTACCACAGCCCCGAGTCCTCGATGGCCTCCACGGGGCGCCGGGTCACGCGCTCCTCCAGCGTGCGGGTGCCCGCGTCGACCTCGGCGAGCAGCCGGTGCAGCAGGAAGATCTTGCCAACGCTCGCGGTGTCCTGCACGGCCTCGGGGTCGTGGCGCAGCAGCACCTCGCTGGTGTCGACGTCCTGCACGAGCACCGACCACACGGTGCCGTTCCCGCTCGGCAGCTCCACGTCGATCGCGCTCATGCGTCCCCTCCGTCGTCGCGCGGGCGTCCGGTCACGTGCGCCCGGATGAGCTCGCCGACCGCGCGCATGCCGTCGAGCACGGGCGCTCGCAGGTCGGTGCCCGCGGTCTTCCAGTTCGCCGCGACGGCGTAGGCGACCGCGCCCTCCGGGCCGCGCAGCAGTCCGACGTCCACCCGCGCGAAGCCCACGCTGCCGGTCTTGTGACGCAGCACCAGGCCCTGGTACTCGGCCTCGACGTGCGCGAGGGGGTCGAGCAGGAACGCGTCGGCGGCCATCGACGTGTCGGTGTCGGCGGCCAGCCAGTCCAGCACGCGCGCACTCACGGCGGGGGAGAAGACCTCGCCGGCGCCGAGCCGCCGCATCACGTCGGACAGCTCGGCTGCGGTGCCGAACGACGGCGTCCACGGCAGGTCGGGCGTGCGCTCGTTGCGGATGTAGTCGTGCAGCGCGGTGTCGCGGTAGCCGAGCTCCGGGGCGACCGCGCGGACGGCGTCGAGTCCGCAGAGGTGGAGGAGCGCGTTCGTGGCGAGGTTGTCGCTCACGGCGCCGACGAGGAGCGCCGCGTCGAGCACGGTGACGCGCTGGTCGTGCATCCGGTACAGCAGCCCCGAGTCCTCGACACGGTGCTCGTCGGGGATGTCGATGCGCGCGTCCGCCGCGAGCGTCCCGTCCTCCAGCCGCCGGGCGACCTCGATGAGCAGGAAGATCTTGCCGATGCTCGCGGTCTCGCACTGCACGTCCGGGTCGTGCTCGGCCAGGGTCGCCCCGGTGTCCGCGTCGAGCAGCCGGACGGACCAGGTCGCCCGGGGGTCGAGCGGGGGGAGGGCGATCATGCCGGCAGCCCGACCGTGAGGCGCGGCTCGTCCCCGGTCGCGTCGAGCACCCCGTCCACGCCGAGCGGGATCGTGAGCGCGTGCGGGTCGTGGCCGAAGCCCTGCTCCCACAGCACCGGCACCCCGCGGTCTTGGAACTCGTCGCGCATCAGGGCGTGCACGAGCTCGAGGTCGCCGCACTCGTGCCAGGAGCCCAGCACGATGCCCGAGGCCTGGGCGAGCCGCCCGGCCCGGCGCAGCTGCGTCACGAAGCCGTCCAGCCGGTACGGCTCCTCCGTGATGTCCTCGAGGAACAGGATGCCCGGGGCGGCGACGGCGGCCTCCGGCGCCCCCAGTCCCGCCGCCAGGAGGCTGAGGTTGCCGCCGGTGAAGCGTCCCTCCGCCCGGCCCCGCGTCATGATCTCGGTCTTCGGGCCGATGAGCTCGCGTCCGCGCCAGGGCTCGAACAGCCAGCGCTGCACGTCGTCGCGCACGGTCGGCGAGTCGCGGAACACGTTGTTGCCCGCCATCGGACAGAACAGCGTGGCGACGCCGAGGTGCGCGCGCCAGGTCTCGTGCAGCGCGGTCACGTCGGACGAGCCGGTGAGCAGCTTCGGCCGTCCGTCGCGCCGGAGGGCTCCGCGCCGCATGGCCGCCCAGTCGATGCCGTCGAGCAGCCGCAGGGCGCCGTAGCCGCCGCGGGCCGTGACGACCGCGTCGACCTCGGGGTCCAGCCAGGCGGCCACGAGGTCGGCGCGGCGCAGGTCGTCGGGGCCGGCGAGGTAGGAGGCGCGCGGGTGCGGCGTGAGCACGTGCTCTCCCACCCTCACGTTCAGGCCCCACGACTCGTAGTAGTCGACGGCGCGCTGCGTGTTCTCCTCGTTGCCGGGGCCCGAGGGCGACACGATCGCCACGGTGTCGCCCGGTCGCAGCGGCGCGGAGTCCAGGTAGGGCGAGTCCGTGCCGATCGCGGTGCCCTCCATCGTGTCGGTCATGCGGTCCTCTCCTCGATGCGCGGTGCCGCGGAGAGCAGGTGCCGCGTGTACTCGTGCTGCGGGTTCAGCAGCACCTCCTCCGTGGGGCCGTGCTCCACGATCTGCCCGTGGTACATGACGGCGACCGTGTGGGCGATGTTCCATGCGAGCCCGAGGTCGTGCGTGATGACGAGCGCTGAGAGCCCGAGGCGGCGGCGCAGGTCGAGCAGCAGTCCCAGGATCTCGCCGCGCACCGAGGCGTCGAGCGAGGCGACGGGTTCGTCGGCGATCAGCATCTGCGGCTGCACGGCCAGGGCTCCGGCGATCACGACGCGCTGCCGCTGACCGCCGCTGAGCTCCTGCGGGATCGCGCCGAAGTACTGCTCGGGCGGCGTCAGCTCGGCGTCGGCGAGGCTCTGCGCCACGCGCTCGCGCTCGTCTCCGGGGTAGCGCTGCACGCGCAGGCCCTCGGCGACCGACTCGTACACGCTGTGCTTGGGGTTGAGCGCCGCCCACGGGTCCTGCAGCACCAGCTGCACCTGCGAGCGGAACTGCGCGAGCGCCCGGCCCTTCGCCGCGATCGGAGAGCCCTCGAACAGGATCTGCGACCCCGGGTCGGCGGGCTGCAGTCCCATGAGGGCGCGGGCGAGGGTCGACTTGCCCGAGCCGGACTGGCCGACCAGCGCCACGATCTCGCCGCGCCGCACCGCGAGGTCGACGTCGCGCACCGCGTGCACGGGCCGGCCTCCCGAGCGGTAGGTGACGTTGAGGCCCTTCGCCTCCAGCAGCACCTCGTCGCCGTGGACGATCTCCGGCACGTCGTCGGCGTCGCGTCCGTGCCGGGTCACCGGCGCCATGCGGGAGGCGGGGTCGCCGATGGTGGGGAACGCGTCGGCGAGCTGGCGCGTGTACGCCTGCTCGGGCGTCGTGCACACCGCGTAGCTCTCGCCGACCTCGACCAGCTCGCCGTTGCGCATGATCGCGATGCGGTCGCACGCGGTCGCGAGCACCGACAGGTCGTGGCTGATCATCAGCATCGAGATGCCGCGCTCGGCGACCAGCCGGGAGATCATGTCGAGGATCTGCTTCTGCACGATCACGTCGAGCGCGGTGGTGGGCTCGTCCGCGATGATCACCTCGGGGTCGCACGCGAGAGCCATCGCGATCATGACGCGCTGCCGCTGCCCGCCGGAGAGCTCGTGCGGATACGCCTCGCCCTTCTGCGGCGGAAGGTCGACGACGTCGAGCAGCTCGCGCACCCGTTCCTTCCGCGCCTTCTCGGTCTTCCAGCGATCGGAGGCGTGCAGCTCCAGCGCCTCGTTCAGCTGCCATGCGACCGTGCGCACCGGGTTCAGCGAGTGCATCGCGCCCTGGAACACGATGGAGGTCTGCGCCCACCGCACGGCGCGCAGCTGTCCGAACGACAGCGTCGCCACGTCCTGGTCGCCCAGCAGCACGCGTCCGCTGAGTCGGGCGTTGCGGGGGAGCAGGCGCAGCACGCTCATCGCGAGGGTGCTCTTGCCCGACCCCGACTCGCCGGCGATGCCGAGGGTCTGCCCGGCGGGGAGGGTGAGGGAGACGTTGCGCACCGCGGCGACCTCGTCGCGGCCGGAGCGGCCGGAGGTGCGGTAGGTGATGGAGACGTCGTCGAAGATCAGGTCGGGCATCTCAGCGGCTCCTCAGCGTCGGGTTGGTGATGTTCTCGACCGCGCGGCCCATCACGGTGAAGGCCAGCACCACGAGCACGATCGCGATACCGGGCACGAGCACGTACCACCAGTAGCCGCTGGTCGCGGCGGAGACGTCCATCGCGTTCTTCAGGATCGAGCCCCAGGACTGCAGGGTCGTGTCGCCGAGGCCGAGGAACGCCAGCGTCGACTCGGAGATGATCGCGGAGCCGACCGTGAGGGTCGTGTTCGCGAGCACGAGCGGCAGCACCCCGGGCAGCAGGTGCTTGAGGATGATGTGCCAGTGGCCGGCGCCGAGCGCCCGGGAGCGCTCGATGTAGTCGCGCGACTCGACCGACAGCGTCTGCGCGCGCACCACGCGGGCCGTGCCCGCCCAGGAGGTGAGGCCGATGGCGATGATGATCGTCCACACCCCGCGGCTCAGCACCGACGACAGCACGATCGCGAGGATCAGCGACGGCAGCACCAGGAAGAAGTCGATGATGCGCATCATGAGGCCGCCGAAGAACCCGGTGAAGTGCCCGGCGGCGATGCCGACGAGCGTGCCGATGATCATCGACATCGCGGTGGCGGCGAGCCCGACGAGCAGCGACACCCTGGCGCCCCACACCATGCGCACCCAGATCTCGCGACCCTGGTGGTCGGTGCCCAGCGGGTGCTCCCACGAGGGCGGGGCGAACCGCTGCACGTCGACGAGCTTCGTCACGTCGAGCATGCTCGCGGGGGCGATGACGGGCGCGAAGATCGCGACGAGCGCCACGATGATGAGGAAGACGAGCCCCACCATGCCGGCGCGGTGGTGCGCGAACTCCCGGCAGAAGCCCGTGAAGGCGACGCCGCGGCGGTGCCAGGCCAGGGCGCGGGGGGAACGGATGGTCGGGGATGCCGTGGTCATGCGCGCCTCACCCTCGGGTCGAGCTGACGGTAGATGAGGTCCGCGATGAGGTTCATCACGATGATGATCGTGGAGAACACCACGAAGGTGCCCTGCAGGAGCGGGAGGTCGGGGCCGGAGATCGCCTCGAACGTGAGCTTGCCGAGGCCGGGCCAGGAGAACACCGTCTCCACGGTCACGGCTCCCGCGATCAGGCCGCCGATGTGCATGAACACGAGGGTGACGGTGGGAAGCAGCGCGTTCGGCACGGCGTGGCGGCGGCGCACGAGGTCTTCGCGGAGGCCCTTGGCGCGTGCGGTGGTGAGGTAGTCGGCGCCCATCTCCTCCAGGAGCGAGCTGCGCATCACCATGAGGTACTGCGCGTACACCACGGCGACCATCGTGATCACCGGCAGCACCATGTGCGAGATCACGTCGAGCACGATGCCCACCGGGTCGGTCGGCGGGTTGGGAGACACCATGCCGCCGGTGGGGAACCAGTGCAGCGTGCCGCCGAAGATCATCAGCAGCAGCAGGGCCAGCCAGAACGTCGGCACCGACCAGAACACGAGCGAGGTGCCGGAGACGATGCGGTCGAAGGTGGAGCCGTGCTTCCACGCCGCCTTCTGGCCGAGCCACAGGCCGAGCGCGATCGCGATCACCGCCGCGGTCCCGGTGAGCAGGATCGTGTTCCAGAAGTACTGGCCGATCAGCTCGGACACCGACGTGCGGTACACGTAGCTCGTGCCGAAGTTGAGGGTGAAGACGTTGCCGAGGTAGTCGAAGAACTGCTGCCACAGCGGCTTGTTCAGGCCGAGCTGCTCACGCAGCTGGTCGGCCTGCTCGGCGCTCATGCCGCGTTCGCGGGCGATCGAGGCGACCGGGTCGCCGGGCAGGATCTTGAAGGCGAAGAATCCGAGGAGGATCACCATCGCGAGGCTGATGGCCGCGCCGCCGAGCTTGCCGAGGATGTACCGGAGGGCGCCGACGCCGGTCGGCTGCTCTTCGGCGGCCGCGCTCGTGGCGATGGCCGAGGTGGAGGGGGGTACCGCGTTGGACATGGGGGTCTCCTTGCTGCGGAGCCGGAGACGTCGCGGGGGCGGGCTACCGCCGCCCGCGACGTCTCGCGGGGCTCATTCGACGTCGGCGATGTTGCGGCGTCGGATCAGGAAGAAGACCAGGGCGCCCACGACGATCACTCCCACGACGACTCCGCCGATGATGAGGCCCGTGTTGGTGCCCGTGCCGCCGGCCGTCGCGCCCTCGACCGGCTCCACGGTCAGGTAGCCCCAGTAGCCGGCCTGGTTGGCGATGATGCCGCCGTCCTTGGGCTGCAGGGTGAACCCGGTGAAGCGGTCGGAGCGGTACGCCTCGAGCGAGTTGGCGTACCAGGTGGCCACCTGCGCGGTGTCGGTGTAGTTCAGCGCGAGCATGTCGTGCACGATCTCCTGCCGCTTCTCCTCGTCGATCTCGGAGCGCTGCTGGGCGTACATCTCGTCGAACTCGGGGTTGCAGTAGCCGTCCTGCGTGGTGCCGCCGGTGCCGTCGGTCGCGGTCGGCAGGTTCATGCAGGTGTTGATGCCGAGCTGGTAGTCGGGGTCGGGGTTGACCGACCAGCCGCTGAAGTACAGGTCGTAGTCGCCGGACGTGGCCTTCGCGCTGATGGTGTCGGAGTCGGTGGACTCGACCGTGATCTCGATGCCGATGTCCTTCATCCACGGCACGAAGAAGTCGGAGATGGACTGCTCGTTCGCGTCGTCGGCGTCGATCAGCAGGCGCAGCGCGAGACGCTGCCCGTCCTTCTCGCGGATGCCGTCGGCGCCGGGCGTCCAGCCGGCCTCGTCGAGCTTCGCCTGCGCGGCCTCGGGGTCGAAGCCGACGATCACGTCGTCGTCCTCCGACAGGTGCCACTTCGGGAAGGACGCGGGGATGAAGCTCGTCGCCAGCGTGCCCTCGCCGTCGAGCACCTTGTCGAGCAGGGTCGCGGTGTCGGTGCCGAGGCGGATGGCCTGGCGCACCTCGAGCTCCTTGAGCGCGGCGTTGCCGGTGCCGTAGGGGACGTTGTCGCGGGTCTGCTGGCCCACGTTGATGCTGATCGAGTGGTAGCGGCGGCCCTCACCGGAGTGGGTGGTGACGCCGTCGACGCCGTCGAGCGCCTCGAACTGGGTGGGGGTGAGACCGGTGACGAGGTCGACGTCGCCCGCCTTGAGGGCCTGCACCTGCGCGTCGGAGTTCGTGTAGTACACGTACTGGATCGCGTCGATCTTGGGGGCGCCGCGCCAGAAGTTCTCGTTCGCCTTCAGGGTGATGGACTGGTTGGCGGAGTAGCTGTCCAGCACGAACGGGCCGGAGCCGACGACCTCGGAGTCGTTGGCGAACGTGGTCGGGTCGTCGACCTTCTCCCAGATGTGCTTCGGCACGATCGGGATCTCGGAGCCGGGGTTCGGGGCCTGCGGGGTCTTCAGGGTGATGACGACGGTCTTGTCGTCGGGCGTCTCGACCGTGTCGAAGTTCGACACCAGGTTGCCGTTGGCGGTGCCCAGCGCGGGCACCGTGAGCATCTGGTCGTACGTGTACTTCACGTCGGCGGAGGTGATCGGCTCGCCGTCGGACCACACCAGGTCGTCCTGCAGCGTGAAGGTCCAGGTCTGGCCCCCGTCGGTGGCCTCCCACGAGTCAGCCAGACCCTTGGTCGGGGAGCCGTCCTCAGCGTCGTTCTGCACGAGCGACTCGTACACGTACCGGATGATGTTGGTCGGCGTGAGGTAGATCGAGATGAACGGGTTGAACGTGTCGACGAACCCGGACGTCGCGATTCGCAGCGTGGTGTCCGATGCGGGGGATTCGGTGGCGGCGCTCGCGGTCTGCGCCTGGGCGGCACCGACCGGCGCGGCGACGAGAAGCGCGGTCGCGATCGCGGCGGCGGTCAGACTTCGCACTGATTTCGAGCGGGGGGCAAGACGCATGGAAGAAGTCCCTTCGGGCGCCGCCCGGATCCACGATGAAGCCGGGTCGGTGGAGACCATGCAAGCGGAAGTCGGGCCCGGGGTCAAGAGATTCGATGCGTATCGCGGAAGAAAAACTGCGGTCGTGGAGAAGACCCCCCGGCGCCGTTCGGGTGTAACACGGCGGAAACACGGGGCTGCCAGGATGCGCACGTGCGGGAACCGTCGAGACGGCGTCGCATCGTCACCGTGGAGATCCGGAACGTATCCTCGCCAGGGGTCCCGGGGCACGCGAACGGGAATCGTATCGTCAGTCCGCGGCGATCGTGAGCACGGCACGCAGGAGCGCGACCCGGTCGCGCAGGGAGGAGCGCAGGAAATGCTCGTCCACCGCGTGCGCGCCCCCGCCCCGTGGCCCGAAGCCGTCGACGGTCGGCAGCCCGAGCCCGCCCAGCAGGTTGGTGTCCCCGGCGCCCGCGGCCGGACGACCCTCGATGCGCTGACCGACACCGGCCGCCGCTTCGGAGATCTGCTCCAGCAGGGCGGCGTCCTGCGCGGAGGCCCGCCAGGCCGGCC
>NZ_SSDO01000211.1:0-7015 GCF_004794395.1 Microbacterium sp. K41
CCCCACGGCGGCCGAGGCGCGGGCGGCCGTGACGCACGCCGGGTGACGGCGCCCGACGCGGGCTTCTGCGGTCGCGGCGGGGGTGTATGCCGATGCGGGCATGCGATCCGTATCGTTCTCGTCACGGTGGTCGGCTGGCCAGTATTTTGGTGGGCCGGACCACTACGCTCGCGGCAGGGGACGCGCCGTCGGCGCGTGAGAGACCACCGGAGGGTCGAATGTCCAGCATGTCGTTCGTGAAGAGATCGATCGCGCGAGGCGGCCTCGCGGCCGTCCTCGTGGGGGCGCTCGCGGGGGTGTCCGCGTGCGCACCGACTCCCGAGCCCGCGTCGAGTCCTTCGGCCGCGCCGTCGACCTCGGCGCCGGAGCCGTACGACGGGCCGCTGCTCTTCGTCGGCGACGAGCTGGAGTCGTTCGCACTGACTCCGCAGGAGGTCGCCGGCCTCTTCCCGGGGGCACCGCCCGCGACCGCGATCACGGACACGCTCGTGCAGTACGCCGACGGCGGCGGTCCCGACTTCGCTCCGGCCGTCTGCAGGCTCCTGATCAGCGAGACGTCGATGCGCAGCGTCGGCGCGCGCACGGTGCCGTGGGTCGATGGCGCAGACGCCGGGAACAGCGGAAGGCAGGAGATCCTGCAGTTCGCCTCGGAGGAGAACGCGTCCGCTCGGATGGACGACCTCGTGTCGACGGTCGAGAGCTGCGCGCAGTTCGACGCCCAGGGGCCGGGGTCCTTCACGGCCTCCGTGGCTCCCGACGGCGATGGTGTCCGCGCCTTCGCCGGGACGCTGGAACTCGACTCCTCGGGGAGCCCGTGGCGTGCACACCACGCGTTCGCCGCGGTCGGCAACGTGATCGTGCACGCGTGGCAGCCGGCACAGGACGGTTCCGCGTTCGACGCGGAGGCCGCTGCGCTCCTGCTGCGCGACCGTGCGGTGGAGGCGAAGACCGCGCTCGTGGACGAGCTCACCGCGCAGCCGCCCGTCACGCCGACGCCGTCCGCGCAGGATCCCTCCGCCGACTGGAGCACGTGGGAGCTGACGCCGACGGGCGTCGGTCCTCTGATCTTCGGTGCCGACCGCGCCGCCGCGCTCGCCGCGGTCCCCGGCGCGACGGCCGAGGAGTTCACCTGGACGGACACGGCCGCGCGCCTGGTGAGTCCGGACGGACAGTCCTCGCTCATCCTGCACTTCACCGAAGACGGGGCGCGGCTCAGCGGCGTGACCGCCGGCATCGCGAACCTGGACGGTGACGTCGAGCCGAACGGCGACCTGCTCCCGGCGGCCCAGGGCGTGCGCATCGGGGCGCCGCTCGCTGACGCCGTCGCCGCATTCCCCGATGGCACGTTCCTGCAGATCGTCTCGTCCGGCGAGGACTTCTATCAGTGGGCGACGAGGGAGGGCGGCGTGGTTCGCTTCCGCGCGGACCGCGACGCCGCTGATCCGGCGGCCGTCATCACCGGGATCACGGTGGAGGACGCGACGCTGACCCCGCCCCTCACCGTCGACTGACGCACGCTCTGCGTCGGGCCGCGGTCCCGCCCTGTCTTACTGACCGATCGTTCAGTTAGTATGGGCCGAGCGGGACCGCGGCGTCCCGTCCCCAGCGCGACGAGGAGGTCGGCGATGACGGATGTGACGACGGAGACGGCGGAGGCCGTGCAGCCCAATCGCGCCATGATGCAGCGCGACCGCGCGTCCGCGATGCTCGGGCTCACGGTCGAGCGCGACGACCCCGGTCATGCGGTCGTCTCGATGCGCGTGCGCGATGACATGACCAACGGCTTCGGCATCACCCACGGCGGGTTCGTGTTCGCGCTCGCCGACACGGCCTTCGCGATCGCCTGCAATGAGGACGACCGGGTCACGGTCGCGGCCGGAGCCGACATCGCCTTCCTCAAGCCGACCGTCGCCGGGCAGACCCTCACGGCCACGGCCGTGCGACGCACCCGCACCGGGCGCTCCGGCATCTACGACGTCACCGTGGTCGACGAGCAGGGCGACACCGTCGCCGAGTTCCGCGGCCGCTCCCGCACCACGCCCCAGACCCACTGACCCGCCGAAACCCGAGGAGCCCCCGTGTCGACGACGACCGCCCCCGCTTCCGCCCTCCGCCCGCCCGCCGCCGAGGAACTCGACCCCGAGGAGCGCCTGAGCCGTGCGGAGCTCGAGGCCCTTCAGCTGGAGCGGCTGCAACGGACCGTGCGCCACGCCTACGCGAACGTGCCGCTCTACACCCGCAAGTTCGACGAGGCGGGCGTGCACCCCGACGACATCCGGTCGCTCGACGACGTGCGCCGCCTGCCCTTCACGACGAAGGACGACCTGCGCGAGACCTACCCGTTCGGGATGTTCGCGGTGCCGATGGACGAGGTCGCCCGCATCCACGCCTCCAGCGGCACCACGGGCCGCCCGACCGTGGTCGGCTACACCCGGGGCGACCTGGACCGCTGGGGTTCGCTCGTGGCGCGGTCGCTGCGGGCCAGCGGCATCCGGCGGGGCATGAAGGTGCACAACGCCTACGGCTACGGCCTGTTCACGGGCGGCCTCGGAGCGCACGCGGGCATCGAGGCCCTGGGCGCCACGGTGATCCCGATGTCGGGCGGGCAGACGGCACGGCAGGTGCAGCTGATCCGCGACTTCGAGCCGGACGCCATCCTGTGCACGCCCAGCTACCTGCTCACGATCGCGGATGCGATGGCCGCGCAGGGCATCGACCCCCGGTCGACGTCGCTGAAGGTGGCGGTGCTCGGTGCCGAGCCGTGGACGAACGAGATGCGGCACGAGCTCGAGCAGCGCCTGGACCTCGACGCGCTCGACATCTTCGGGCTCAGCGAGGTGATGGGGCCCGGGGTCGGGAACGAGTGCCTGGAGACCAAGGACGGGCCGCACCTGTGGGAGGACCACTTCCTGCCCGAGGTGATCGACGGCGACACGCTCGAGGCGCTCCCCGACGGGGAACGCGGCGAGCTCGTGTTCACCTCGCTCACCAAGGAGGCCTTCCCGGTGATCCGCTACCGCACGCGCGACATCACGCGCCTGCTGCCGGGCACCGCGCGGCCGGGCATGCGGCGCATGGAGAAGGTGACCGGTCGCAACGACGACATGATCATCCTGCGCGGCGTGAACCTGTTCCCGACGCAGATCGAGGAGCTGGTGCTGGGCATCGAGCAGCTGACCCCGCACTTCATCCTGGAGCTGACGAAGGAGGGGCGGATGGACGCCCTGACCGTGCGCATCGAGCGTCACCCCGACCTCTCGGTGGACACGTGCGCGGCGGCGGCGAAGGTGCTGGCGCAGCGCATCAAGGTGTTCGTCGGGTCGACGGTCGCGGTGCGGCTGGAGGAGCCGGGTGCCCTGCCCCGCAGCGAGGGCAAGTACAAGCGCGTCTACGACCTGCGCTGACACGGCGTCGAGATCGCGCCGCCTGCACGGCGCGGGGGCGCCGCGATGGGAGACTGTGGGGGATGTCCGAGATGCAGACCACGCGGCGCGGCCGCCCCGGGTACGACCAGCAGGGGATCCTCGACGTCGCGGTCGCCGCGTTCAACGAGCACGGCTACGACGCGACCTCGATCGGCAAGCTGGCCGAGCGCCTTGGCCTGTCGAAGTCGGCGATCTACCACCACTTCGCCTCGAAGGACGACATCCTCGACCGGGCGCTCGACGCTGCCCTCAGCGGCCTGGAGGCCGTTGTCGACGACCCGCTGCCGCTCACGGACGGCGGCCGGGCGCCCGACGCCGTCGCGCGCCTGGAGCACGTGCTGCGCGGCGCCGTGCACGTGCTCGTGTCGCAGCTGCCCGCCGTGACCCTGCTGCTGCGGGTGCGCGGGAACACCGACGTGGAGCGGCGCGCGCTCACGCGCCGTCGCGCGTTCGACCGGCGCATCACCGCGCTCGTCGGAGAGGCGCAGGCGGAGGGGTCGCTGCGCTCCGACATCGACGCGGCCGTCGTGGCCCGCCTCACGTTCGGCATGATCAACTCGATCGTCGAGTGGTACCGCCCCGGAGGGCGTGAGGGCGCGGACCGGCTCGCCGACGACGTGGTCGCCATCGCCCTCGACGGCCTGCGCCGCCGCTGAGGCGCCGGACACCCCGCCCGCCCGGCGCCCCGGCGCTCACACGGCGGCGAGCTCCTTGGCGACGAGCGTGAGCACGTCGTAGGTCGCGACGATCTCGTCGTCCTGGTTCTTCAGCACCGCATCCCACCGCACCTCGCCGTACTCGTCGGTCTCGCGCGGGGTGATCTGCTTGGCGGTGAGCTCGACCCGGATCTCGTCACCGGGTGACACGGGCGTCACGAAGCGCAGGTTCTCCAGGCCGGAGTTGGCCAGCACGGGTCCCGGCGCCGGGTCGACGAACAGCCCAGCGGCCCACGACACCAGCAGGTAGCCGTGCGCGACCCGTCCGGGGAAGAACGGGTTCGCGGCCGCGGAGGCCTCGTCCATGTGCGCGTAGAAGGTGTCGCCCGTGAACGCCGCGAACGTCTCGATGTCGTCGAGGGTCACGGTGCGCGAGGGGCTCGCGACCTGATCGCCGATCCGCAGCTCGGACAGCGACTTGCGGAACGGATGCACGCCGTCGTTCGCCTCGAACGGGCGCGCCGTCGCGCCCTGATGCCACACGCCGGTGAGCGCGGTCATCATCTCGGGGGA
Organism: Microbacterium sp. K41; assembly: GCF_004794395.1. Taxonomy (NCBI): domain Bacteria; kingdom Bacillati; phylum Actinomycetota; class Actinomycetes; order Micrococcales; family Microbacteriaceae; genus Microbacterium; species Microbacterium sp. K41. The sequence continues at coordinate 4,655 of NZ_SSDO01000211.1, forward strand.
GCCCTGCACGGCCGTCCGCTGCATGTGGTGCAGCACCGCGCGGATGCCGCCCAGCTCCTCGCCGCCGCCCGCCCTGCCCGGTCCGCCGTGCACGAGGTTCGGCAGGGGGGAGCCGTGACCGGTCGAGCTGCGCGCGTCGTCGCGGTCGAGGAACAGCACCCGGCCGTTGTACGCGGCGATGCCGGCCGCCAGGGTCGTCGCGACCTCGGGGTCGTGGGTCGCGACACTGGTGACGAGGGAGCCGCCGCCGCGGGCCACGAGTTCCGACGCCTCGGCCAGCGACCGGTACCCGACGATGCTCGACACCGGGCCGAACGCCTCGATCTCGTTCACGGCGGGGCTGGTCGCGTCGGCGAAGCGCAGCAGCATCGGGGCGACGAAGGCGCCGTCGGGGGCGGTCGCCTCACTGCCGTCGGCGTGACGCACCGCGGGGTCGTCGGTCGAGCCGATCACGAGCTCGCCGCCCCCCTCCTGCAGCCGTCGCACCTGGCGGCGCACCTCGTCGCGCTGTGCGAGGGAGGCGAGCGGGCCCATCGTGACGCCCTCGGCCCGCGGGTCGCCCACGACGATCCGCTGCTCCAGGCGCGCGCGCACGGCGGCGATCACGTCGTCAACCGCGTCCTCAGGCACGATGGCGCGGCGGATCGCGGTGCACTTCTGCCCGGCCTTCGAGGTCATCTCGGTCACGAGCTGCTTCACGTAGGCGTCGAACTCGGGGGTGCCGCTCACGGCGTCGGTGCCGAGGATCGACGCGTTGATCGAGTCGGTCTCGCTCGTGAAGCGCACACCGCCGGTCTGCACCGCGTCGTGCGCGCGCAGGCGCTCCGCGGTCGAGGCCGAGCCGGTGAACGCCACGACGTCGCCCAGGCGCAGATGGTCGAACAGATCAGGCACACTGCCCGACACCAGCTGCAGCGAGCCGTCGGGCAGCAGCCCGGACTCGACCATCACGCGCACCATCGCCTCGGTGAGGTAGCCGGTGGGCGTCGCGGGCTTCACGACCGTGGGCACGCCGGCGAGGAAGGCGGGCGCGAACTTCTCCAGCGACCCCCACACCGGGAAGTTGAAGGCGTTGATCTGCACGGCTACCCCGGGCAGGCGCGTGTAGATGTGGCGGCCGAGGAACGAGCCGTCGCGCGAGAGGTTCTCGACGGCACCGTCGACGTAGACCTTCGCGTTGGGCAGCTCACGGCGGCCCTTGCTGGAGTAGGCGAAGAGCACGCCGATGCCGCCGTCGATGTCGACCCAGGAGTCCTGCGCCGTGGCACCCGTGCGGCTCGACAGCGCGTACAGCTCCTCCTTGCGTGCGGTGAGGGCGAGCGCGAGCTTCTTCAGCAGCACGGCCCGCTGGTGGAAGGTGAGCGCGCCGAGAGACGCCTGCCCGACCGTGCGCGCGTGGTCCAGGGCGGCGCCCAGGTCGAGCCCGGTCGTGGAGACGCGCGTGACCACCTCGCCCGTGGAGGCGTCGCGCACTTCGGTGGCCTCGGTGTCGGCGGACGGGGTCCACCACGCACCCTGCACGTAGCTGGGGAGGATCTCGGTCATGGGGGTTCCCTTCATCAGTCGTCCCAGTCGTAGAAGCCGCGTCCGCTCTTGCGGCCGAGGTGGCCCTCGGCGACGAGACGGCGCAGCAGAGCGGGGGGTTCGAAGCGCGGGCCCAGGTGCGCGGCCAGGTACTCGGCGATGCCGAGCCGCACGTCGAGCCCCACGAGGTCGGTGAGCCGGAGCGGGCCCACCGGATGCTTGTAGCCGAGGGTCATGGCGGCGTCGATGTCGGCCGCCGAGGCGACGCCGTCCTCCAGCATCCGGATCGCCTCCAGGCCGAGCGCGACGCCCAGTCGTGAGGAGGCGAAGCCCGGCGCGTCGGCGACCACGATCGGCGTCTTGCCGAGGGCGTGCACCCAGCCGCGGGCCGCGTCGGTCAGGGCCGCGTCGGTCGCCGCGCCGCGCACGATCTCCACCAGGGTCGAGGCGGGCACCGGGTTGAAGAAGTGCAGGCCGAGGAAGCGCGCCGGGCGGTCGAGCACGGCGGCGAGCTCGTCGATCGCGATGGAGGAGGTGTTGGAGGCCAGGGCGGCGGCGGGGGAGAGCTGCGCCTCCACGCGGGTGAGCGCCTCGATCTTCAGGCTCAGGTCCTCCGGCACGGCCTCGACGACGAGGTCGCAGTCGGCGAAGAGGGCCGCGCCGGTGCCGGTCGCGAAGCGTGCCCGATACGACGCGACCGTGTCGGTGGCGGAGCCGAGGGCGATCGAGGCGTCGACGGAGCCGAGCACGCGCGCGGACGCCGCCTCCGCCGCCGCGTCATCGCGTTCCACCACGGTCACGCGGGAGCCCGCGAGCAGGAAGGCGTGCGCGATGCCG
>NZ_SSDO01000212.1:0-15142 GCF_004794395.1 Microbacterium sp. K41
CGTCGCGCCGTCGGCGACCACGAGCAGCCGCCCGTCCGGGTCGAGGGCGCCGGCGGTTCCTTCGAGCGAGCTGCCGTCGGGCAACGAGACGCGCACCGCCTGGCCGACGGTCGCACAGCGCGCCGTCACCGCGGCGTGCAGGCCACTGGTGAGGGCGTCCTCCCCCGCGGCGAGCGCCGTCAGCCACTGGTCGAGCCCCGTGAGGTAGGTGACGAGCAGCAGGTCCTCGTCGACGGCGGCGTCCTGCGCTGCGAACGAGGTGGCTGTCGGCACCGGCAGCTGCTCCCGCGACATGCGCGTGTTCACCCCTGCGCCGACCACCACGGCGTCGGCCGTCGCCTCCGCCAGGATCCCGGAGATCTTCGCACCGTCGACCAGCACGTCATTGGGCCACTTCACGGCGACCTCGCAGGCGGGCAGCTGTGCGGCGACCGCATCGGCCAGTGCGAGCCCGGCGGCGAGCGGGATCCAGCCGCGAACAGCCGGATCACGGGGAAGGTCACGGAGGAGCACCGAGACCGCGAGCGCGGTACCGGCCGGCGCGACCCAGGTGCGATCCAGGCGTCCGCGCCCCGCCGTCTGATCCTCCGTGACGAGCACGGACAGGTGCGGCCAGGCCCGCTGATCGGCCGCGGAAGCGCGCAGGTCGGCATTCGTCGAGCCGGTGGCCTCGACGACCACGAGTCGGGAGGCGACTGCGGCGGTGCGCGGCAGATCGAGGCTCATGCGTCCTCGTCCTCGGCTTCCTCGTCGTCGTCGTTCTGATCGTCGCGCACGGTTCCCACCTCGTGGGCGCGCCAGCGATCCCACTCCTGCATGAGCTGTTCGATCGCCCCGTGGAACTTCGCGGTCGCGACTCCGGGGGTGGTGTCGCCGAAGTAGTGCTGCACCCACATGCGCAGCCGCGCGACGGCCGCCTCGTCGGCCCGCACCCGGTCGACCTCGGAGACGATGTCAGTCGCACCCTCGACCGTCAGCCACTCGCAATCGGAGAGGTAGCCGGTGGTGTCGACGGCGGCCTCCGGGTCGACGGGGCGGGTGATCATCAGCGGCTTGCCGGCTGCGAGCCGGTCGTAGACCATCGCGGAGATGTCGACCACCGCGACATCGGCCGCCGCGAGCTGCCACCCCAGCTCGGGACCGTCGTCGTACACGTGCTGCGCGGCTGGATCGGCCGCGTTGGCGGCGGCGATCGCCGCGAGGATCCGGCGGTGCGCGGCACCGTAGGCCTCGTCCACTACACCGCTGCGCGGATGGGGCCGGTAGATCACACGATGACGGCCGCTCGCGAGCAGCGCCGACACGAGCGCCTCGCCGTGGGAGGCGATCGACCCGTAGTGGGCGCTCGGCCGGTCGCCCTCCCACGTCGGCGCGTAGAGCACCACGATCCTGTCGTCGGGTGCGTAGGGCAGCACGCCCGAGTAGTGGTCGGCCTGCGGGCGGCCGATCTCGATCGTGCGACGGTCCACGTCGTAGTCCCACAGCGTGCGCGACAGCCGGTCGCGGGCGGCCTGCCCTGCCACGAACGCCCAGTCGTACGCCTTGTATTGATTCGTGGTCATGTACATCTTGTCGGACTCGCCGTGGTTGATGAACACGTGCCAGCGGCGACCGTAGCGGAACATCTGGAAGTTCCGGGTGTTCTGGTTGACGTACAGCACGATGCGGATGTCCTGCGTCGCGATGAAACGCTCCAGATCGCGCACCTTCGGGACGAACGCGACGGGAGGCGCATCTTCGTCGAGCAGCTTCTCGGCTCCTGTCGCCTGGCGCGAGAGCACCACGACGGGCCAGCGCTTCGAGAGCTCCGCGAGGGGTCGGTACCACTGGCGCATCTGGTACATGTTGACCGCACCGTCGGCGAAGTACACCGCGATCTGGAAGTGCTCGGGCGGGTAGGGTTCCCGTTCGGCGAGCCGACGGCGCACGCGCTGCACGGCAGAGCGGGACTCGAGTGCCCGTCGCAGCAGACGGTAGGCCTTCTTCGCATCAGACAGTGCACCCATCCCTCCAGGATAGTTCGTCGCTCGCGCCCCTCCCGGCGGAGGGACGCGAGCGGTGGACAGCCCTCAGCCAGCGAGGGAGCCGCCGTGACATGATCGACGTGTGCCCCCAGAGAAGACGACCGACCCCGCGACCGGAGTGTCGTTCGTGATGCCGGTGCTCAACGAGCGCGCCTACCTTCGGCACGCGGTCGAGTCCGTCCTCGCGCAGGAGGTCGGGGGTCCGACCGAGCTGGTCCTCGCTCTCGGGCCCTCCTCCGACGGCACGACCGAGCTTGCACGCGGTCTGGCCGCCGCCGACGACCGCATCCGGCTCGTCGAGAACCCCGCCGCCCACATCCCGGTCGGGCTCAACGCCGCCATCCGCGCAAGCCGCTACCCCACGATCGTTCGGGTCGACGCGCACTCCGAACTCGCCCCCGGCTACGCGGCCCACGCCCTGCAGACGCTCGCACGCACGCGAGCGGCGAACGTGGGCGGCGTCATGCACGCGGAGGGCCGCACGCCGTTCCAGAAGGCCGTCGCCCGGCTCTACAACTCCCCCGTCGGACTCGGCGGAGGCGCGTACCACGGAGGCCGCACCGAGGGCGAGGCCGAGTCGGCCTACCTCGGGGTGATGCGCCGCGCGGTGCTCGACGAGGTCGGCCTGTTCGACGAGACCATCCGCCGCGGCGAGGACTGGGAGCTCAACCTGCGCATCCGGCAGGCGGGCCACGCGGTCTGGTTCGACCCGGAGCTGTCCGTCACCTACTGGCCGCGCGAGAACTGGCTGCGCCTGGCGCGACAGTTCCGGGCGACCGGGGCGTGGCGTGGGGAGCTCGTCCGGCGGTTCGGCCGCAGCAACGGCCTCCGCTACTTCGCGCCGCCCGCCCTCGTGCTGCTCGTGGTGCTGGCGGTGGTCGTCGGCGTGCTGCAGCTCACGGGCGTGCTCGGCGGGGTGGCGTCGATCCTGGCGTCCGTGCTCGTCTACGGTCCGATCGTCCTGTACGTCCTGCTCGTGGTGGCCGTCGCCTGTGCGCGCGGCGGCGGAGACCTGCGGCAACGGCTGTGGACTCTCGCGGTGCTGCCCACCATGCACCTGTCCTGGGGGCTCGGGTTCCTGACCGGCGTGCTGCGCGGTGCCAGAGACACGGTGGACGCCTCGCGCCTGGGCAGCCGCAACACGCCGCTGCCCTGACCTGCGGGGTGATCAGCGGGTCACGAACCCCAGGTCGAGGATGCGGTCGACGACCCGTCGCGCCGCGTGCCCGTCGTCGCGCGTGTTGAACTGCCGACGCCACGCCGCATAGCGCTCCGCGTACCTCTGCTCGTGCTCGGGATCGTCGAGCGCAGCCACCAGCTCGTCCTGCGTGCGCACCAGCGGACCGGGAGCCCGCTCGGCGAGGTCGAAGTAGAACCCGCGCAGCTGCCCGCGGTAGTGGTCGAGGTCGGGGACCAGGAAGTAGAGCGGCTTGCCGGTCACGCTGAAGTCGAACATCACGGACGAGTAGTCGGTGACGAGGGCGTCGGCGGCAAGCAGCAACTGGGATGTCTCCGGGTAGCCCGTGACATCGATCACACGGGCCCCTGCCCTGTCCCTCCCCTGCTCGAGCGTGCGGGAGTGCCCGCGGACGAGCACCACCGCGTTCGCCTGACGGGCGAGGAGCTCGGGGTCGACGAAGTCGACCATCTCCGCGCGGTCGTCACGCCAGGTGGGCGCGTACAGCAGCACGCGCTCCTCGTCGCCGATGCCGAGCGCCGCACGCACCGCCGCAGGGTCGCCCGTGATCAGCGCGTCGTTGCGGGGGTAGCCGTCGACCCAGATCGGACGACCGAAGAACGCGTAGGCCTTGCGGAGGATGCGCTCGGCGTAGGTGTTCTGCGCCAGCAGCACGTCCCACCGCCTGGACTCCTTCACCACGGCCGCCATGCGGCGCGGGTCGAAGCCGGGGCGGTGCAGGGCGAGCCGCTTGAGCGGGGTGCCGTGCCACGTCTGCAGCACCTTCTGTCCCGGCTTGCGCGCGAACCGTCGGCGCAGCCAGTCGTTCACGATCAGCAGACGTGCGGCACCGCGGGCACGCCACCACTCCGGGCTGCCCTCCACCACCGCGATCGCACCATCGGGCACGGCGACCGACAGATCGACCACGCTCCAGTAGCGCCGCACCTCCGGTGCCCGCTGCGCGAGCTCGCGGTCGATGGCCCGCGGGTTGCAGCCGACGCTGCGGCCGTAGAAGCTCTCGAAGAACACCGCGTTCTCGGTGCCGCCGGCCTGCGACACGTAGCGCTCCTCGAGCGTCGATCGCCCCTCCGGGGTGTCGTACACCGGATCGATCGGCGCCGCGATGCGCACCGTGGCGCCGTCGACCGCGATCCGCACGCCGCGCAGGACGACGGGAGCGATGCGGAGTTCCGTCACATCCACGCCCTCGATCGACAGCGCGTACTCGCCCGACGGCAGCGGCAGCTCGGGCCCGCCCCACCGCGACGCCCGCAGCGGGAACGTCGCCTTCCACGTCTTGCCGCCACCGGTCAGGCGGGCGGACACCCGCGCCCGCGGTCCTGCGAGCTCGGCGATACCGGGTCGCTGGCCGGGCCCGGCGATGATCAGCGCCTCCGCCTCGACATCGATGCGGGCCGTCGTCATGCTGCTCCCTTCGGCGCGGGCACACCCCGCGAGCGGATCGCCCGGTAGACGCGACGGGTGTTCTCCCCGTCGCGGAACGCGTGCATCTCCGCGCTGAGCGTAGCGGACCGCGTCGCGGCATCGGCGAAGGCGGCGGGATCCCCCAGGAGCGCGTCGAGCTCCGACAGCAGCGCCTGCCATCCCTCGGCCGCACCGGTCCTGGCGACATCCGCGTAGCGTCCATAGAAGCCCCGGGTGCGGGCGTACTCCTCCGCGTCGGGCGCCAGGAACGCGACCGGCATGCGCAGCAGTCCGACGTCGTACGCCAGCGACGAGTAGTCCGTGACCAGCACGTCGACCGCGGCGAGAGCCGGTGTCACATCGGGGAGCACCGCGCTCGGCAACATCCGGACCCTGGCGGTCGGCAGGGGCGGCGCGTAGGAGCCGGCGCCCAGGGGGTGCGACCGCACCAGGAGCACAGCATCGTGGCGCTCCAGCAGCCGCACGACCTCGATCCACTCTTGAGCGGTCGGGACGGACGGATCGGGAGCGCCGTCACGCCACGTCGGCGCATACAGCAGCACCCGCGCGGCGGGCGGCAACTCCCCCGCGGCACCGACCAGCACGGCGCGCGCCGCCGCGCGGCGTTCCGCCTCGGTGCCGGCGGACAGCACGTCCACGCGCGGCTCGCCGGTCACCACGACCCGGTCGTCGCCCAGTCCGAATGCCGACTCCAGGCGCCCGCGGGCCCGGTCGGACGCCGCGGGCAGCACACGGATGCGCTGCGCCGTTGCGCGGTAGAGCACCCCGATGAGGCGCCGCAGCAGCGGGGCACCCGGAACCGGCGGAACCTGTGTCGTCGCGGGCGAGTCGAGCCCGATGCGCTTGAGCGGGATGCCGTGCCACAGCTGCACCACGAACGCACCGCCGTTCGCGTACCGGTTCACATCACCGAGTCCGTGCGTGACCACAACGACTCCGGCCCGCGCGGTCGCCCACCAGCCGCGCAGCCCCGAGCGGGGAACGGTGCGGATGCCCAGCGCAGCGGCGTCGCGCGCCTCGCGGTCGTCGGCCGTGAGCCAGAGCGTGTCGTGACCGAGAGCGGCGGCGTGACGTTGGAGCGCAAGAGCTCCGTCGCCGATCCCGGCGCCGCAGCCGAAGACCCAGCGCCGGCCCCGGGGGACGAGCAGTGTGCCGAGGCGTCCGAGGGCGTACAGCGGGATGCGGAGCAACTTGGCCGCATTGCCGGTGCCGAAAGAGAAGGACGCCACCCCGCGAGCCTATCGCGCGAGGTGGCGTCCCTCCGTCCGGAGCAGGGTGCCTCAGCCGGCGAGCGTCCCGAGCGTCAGGTCGACGTCGTACTCCTTGCCGCCGCGCACGTACGTGACGGTGGCCTTGCTGCCCGCAGCCGCCGCGCGCACCTGCGCGGTGAGGTCGGTGGCGCCCGTGATGGGGACGCCGTTGAACTCGGTGACCACGTCATCGGCCTTCAGACCGGCGTCCGCCGCGGCGCCCCCGGGCGTGACGTCGGCGATGTACGCCCCGGACACCGTGGCTCCCTCAACACCCGAGGCGTCGCGGACCGAGGCGCCGAGCAGCCCGTGCGTGGCGGCACCGTCGGCGATGATCTCCTCGGACACGCGCTTGGCGATGTTCGAGGGGATCGCGAAGCCGATGCCGATCGATCCCGAGTCCTCGGAGTTGCCCGAGCTGGCGATCGCGACGTTGATCCCGATCAGCTCGCCCTTGCTGTTGACGAGCGCACCGCCGGAGTTGCCGTGGTTGATCGCGGCGTCCGTCTGGATCACGGCCACCGAGATGGAGTCCGTCGTCTGCTGGCCGCCGCTGCCCGGGATGTCGAACTGGAACGGGCCCTGGCCCTCCTGCGGCGACTGCTGCTCCGGCGCATCCTCGGACGAGGAGTCCGGCAGCGCCGACGAGGCGATCTGGATGCTGCGGTTCAGCGCGCTCACGATACCGGTCGTGACCGAGTTCGCCAGGCCGAGCGGGGCGCCGAGCGCGACCGCGGTGTCTCCGACGTTGAGCTTCGACGAGTCGGCGAACTCGATCGGGGTGAGGTCCTTCGCGTCGGTGAGCTTGATGACCGCGAGGTCGTAGATCGGGTCGGTGCCCACGACGGTGGCGTCGTAGATGCGGCCGTCCGATGCGGTCACCCGGATGGTCGGGTCGGCCACGGCACCGCCGAGCGTCACGACGTGCGTGTTGGTGAGCACGTAGCCGTCCTTGCTGATGATCACACCGGAGCCGCTGCCGGCCTCCTGCGATCCCGCGACCTCGATCGTGACGACGGAGGGGAGGGCGGCGGTGGCGACGGCCGTGGTCTCGTTGACCGATCCGGGGTTGTTCACGGTGACGGTCTGCGGGCCCTGCGCGGTGCCGGACGACGGGCGATCCTGCAGGCCCGTGAGAAGCGCACCGCCGCCGAACCCGGCGACACCTCCCACGAGGGCGGCCGCCACGACGAACGCGGCGATGCGCGTTCCTCCGCGGGACTTCTCCTTCGTCGCCGCGGGGGCGTTGCCGTCGGACGGCGCGTGGGCGCCGGAGGGTGCGGTGGCCGGGACGCCGAATGCGGCGCCCGGAGCGTTCGGGGTCGAGCCCGGCGCAGCGAGGCCCTGCGGAACCGGCGCGACGATCGGGGCGACCGGGGCGTGCGACGCGAACGTCGACGGCACCTCGTGTCCCTGCGCGGGCGCGGGCCCCGACGTGTGGTTCGCGTTCGGTGCGGTCGGGCCGGCGGCGGTCGAGTGCCCGTCACCGGACGGGATCGGCGGGACGGGCGGGGTGGGCACGGCATCGTTCGACGCGGGTGCGGTGTGGTCCTGGGGGTTGTCTTCGTTCATGGTGTCTGCTCCTTCGACGCCCCTTCAGGATGGCGCGTGTGCCTGTGCGTTTCGTATGTCGAGCGTGAGTTTCGGCTATGGCCTTAGCCTGTTCTTCATGAGTGTCATACCTGGCGCATGGCAGCGCACGGCGGCCGGTGCGGGCCTGCTGTCCGCAGACGGGACCGTCGCGCCCACCATCTTCGCAGAGATGTCCGCCGCGGCGGCCAGAACCGGCGCGATCAACCTCGGCCAGGGCTTCCCCGACGAGGACGGGTCCGCGGAGGTGCTCGAGGCAGCGAGGGCAGCGATCGCCTCCGGCGCCAATCAGTACCCGCCGGGACGAGGCCTCCCCGACCTGCTCACCGCGATCTCCGAGCACCAGCGGCGGTTCTACGGTCTCGAGGTCGACCCGGACACCGAGGTCATCGTCACAGCAGGCGCGACCGAGGCGCTCACCGCGACGCTCTTGGCACTGATCGACGGCCCCGACGACGAGGTCGTGGTGTTCGAGCCGTACTACGACTCCTACGCCGCAGCGGTCGCCCTGGCCGGGGCCCGGCTGCGGACCGTCCCCCTGCGCGCGCCGGACTTCCAGCCCGATCTCGCACAGCTCGCCGCGACCGTCACCGACCGCACGCGCCTCATCCTCGTCAACGACCCTCACAATCCGACCGGAGCGGTGTTCGGCCCCGAGGTGCTGGCCGAGATCGTCCGGCTGGCTGAGCTCCACGACGCCGTCATCGTCACCGACGAGGTGTACGAGCATCTGACCTTCGACGGCCCGCACACGCCGATCGCGACCCTGCCCGGCGCGGCCGAGCGCACGCTGACCATCTCGTCCGCGGGCAAGACCTTCTCGGCCACGGGATGGAAGATCGGCTGGGTGCACGGACCTGCGGCGCTCATCACCGCCGTCCTGACCGTGAAGCAATACCTCACGTATGTGAACGGCTCACCGTTCCAGCCGGCTGTGGCACGGGGACTCCGCCTCGACGACGCGTTCTTCCGCGACGCCACCACCACGCTGGCCCACAAGCACGAGATCCTCGGGGACGGCCTGCGCGCCGCGGGCTTCGTGGTGCACGCGCCCCGGGGCGGGTACTTCACGGTGGCCGACGCCAGCACACTCGGCGGGTCGGATGCCGCGGCGTTCTGCCGCACCCTCCCGGAGCGGGCGGGCGTCGTCGCGATTCCTCTCACGGCCTTCGTGTCGGCCGAGCATCGGGCCGACTACGCCGGACTCGTGCGTTTCGCCGCCTGCAAACGCACCGAGGTGCTCGAGGAGGCCGCCCGCCGCCTCGCCTCCGCCTGACGCGCGTCCTCAGCGCGGCACGACGTCGTAGCGGCGCAGGCGCAGCGCCGGGTTCACCTGCCGCACCCGCTCGACGGCCGAGCGCTCCACCACGCCGACCGCCATGCCGGGCGCGCTGCCCACTCCGGCCAGGACGACCCCCTGCGGATCCACGATCTGCGAATGCCCGACCCCGATCGGTGCCGGGTGATCGGCCGCCACCGCATAGACCGTGTTCTCGATCGCCCGCGCCGCGAGCAGCGTCGTCCAGTGATGCTCCTTGAGCGGACCGCGCACCCACTCCGCCGGGACGACCAGTGCGTCGACGCCCGCGACCGCCAGGAGCCGGGCGACCTCGGGGAACCGGAGGTCGTAACACGTGAGCAGCCCGAAGCGCAGCCCCGCGACCTCGAACACCGCGGGCTCCGTCAGTTCGCCGGCCTCGATCCAGTCGGACTCGGTCTGACCGAAGGCGTCGTACAGGTGCTGCTTCCGGTAGACCGCGAGCACGCCGCTCCCGTCCACGGCCACGACGGCGTTGCGCACGTGCCCCTCGGTGGACGCCCGCTCCACGAGCCCGGCGACGATCACGACCGCGTACTCCCCCGCGAGAGCGGTGAGCGTGGACACGAAGTCGCCGTCGAGTGTCTCCGCGTGCGTGGCGAGACTCTCGTCGAGCGGGTCGACGAAGTAGCTCGCGTACTCCGGGAACACGACGAGCTTCGCGCCACGCGCCGCCGCCTCGGCGGTGAGCGCCGCAATCGTGTCGCGGTTGTCCTCGCGGGAGGCGGTCGGGGCGAACTGGCACACGGCGACGGCGACGGCGGTCTCGGACATGGCCCCATCCTCTCGCACCCCCGGGACTCCCGCGCTCGATTCGACGACCCTCGGAATCCGTGATAAGTTACTTCTTGTGCCGCGGGGTGGAGCAGTTCGGTAGCTCGCCGGGCTCATAACCCGGAGGTCGCAGGTTCAAATCCTGTCCCCGCAACAAGAGAAGGCCCCTGATCAGGAGAAATCCGATCAGGGGCCTTCGCCTTTCCCTGCGCGCGCTGGCCCCGCCCGCCCTCTGTCCGTCCGGCGGATACGCGAATGGGCGCCCCCGCAGGGACGCCCATTCGTCTCAGCCTCGCAGGATCACTGCCCCGCGGCGCCCTCCAGCTCCAGGAGCTTCTCGACGGCCGCCGTGAGGCGCTTGTCGGCCTCACCGAACTTCTCGAGGTCACCCTCGGCCAGCGCGGCCTGCCGGTCGAGCAGGGCCTGCTGCGCGGCAGCCAGCGCGTCGGCCTGGGCGTCCGTCGGCGCGGTCGGCTCGGTCGGGGTCTCCCCCGTGTCCGGATCCGTCGTGCCCGGATCGGTGCCCGGATCCGTCGGCTCGACCTCGTCATCACCGCCGGTCGCACCGGAGTCACCGCCGAACAGCGTGTCGAGCGCCTCGGTGAGCGTGTTCTCGAACGCGACCCGGTCGCCGAACGCGACCAGCACCTTCTGCAGACGCGGCAGCTGCGTGCCCTCCGACGACTGCACGTACACCGGCTGCACGTAGAGCAGACCGCCGCCGACGGGCAGCGTGAGCAGGTTGCCGTAGATCACCTCGGACTCCCCCTGCTGGAGGAGGTTCAGCTGGGGCACCACGGCGGTGTCCGAGTTGTAGGTGTTCTGCACCTGACCGGGGCCGGGCACCGTGGTGTCGGTGTCGATCTCGAGCATGCGCAATTGCCCGTACCCGTCGGCCTTCACGCCCTTCTCCGACCCGGCGTCCGAGTCCACCGCGAGGTAGCCCATCAGCACGTCTCGGCTGCCTCCCGCGCCCTGCGACGCCGGGATGAAGGTCGAGAACATCGAGAACCGGGGCTGGTCCTGACCGGGCATCTGCATCGTCAGGTAGTACGGCGGCTGCAGCATCGCCTCGCTGCGCGGGTCGTTCGGCGTCTGCCAGCGGTTGTCCTGCTGCGCGAACGAGCCGGCCTTGTCGACGTGGTAAATGCCGAGGATGTCGCGCTGCACCTTGAACAGGTCGGTCGGGTAGCGCACGTGGCTCATGAGCTCGCCCGACATGTCGCTGATCGGCTTGAGCGTCGACGGGTACACCTTCTGCCACGTCTGCAGCACCGGGTCCTCCTCGTCCCACGCGTAGAGCGTGACCGAGCCGTCGTAGGCGTCGACGGTGGCCTTGACCGAGTTGCGGATGTAGTTGATGTCGTCGATCGCGAGCGAGGGCGAGGTGACGTTCGAGTCGGCGATCGCGTCGGACAGGCTCACGCTCGTCGAGTAGGGGTACGTGGAGCTGGTGGTGTAGCCATCCACGATCCAGACGATGCGACCGTCCACGACGCTCGGGTACGGGTCGCTGTCGAGCTCGAGGTACGGGGCGACCTTCTGCACGCGCGTCTTCGGGTCGCGGTCGTACAGGATCTGCGACTCGTCGTTCACCAGGTTCGAGAACAGGATCTGCTCCGACTGGAACTTCAGCGCGTAGAGCAGCTTCGTGAACGTGTCGCCGATCTTCGGACCGCCGTCGCCGTCGAAGGTCGTCTTCGTCTCGCTCGAGCCGTCCTTGCCGCGCGGGTAGTCGATCTCCGCCGGCTCGGAGCCCTCCGGGGCGCCGACGATGGAGTACTCCGGGGAGTTCTCGCCGAAGTAGACGCGCGGCTCGAAGTTCTCGCGGTCGGTCAGGAAGCCCGAGCTCGGGATGCCGCGCTCGAGGAACACCGGCTCACCGTCGCTCGTGCGCTGGTTGCCCGCCGCGGCCACGAGGCCGTAGCCGTGGGTGTAGACCGCGACGCGGTTGTTCCAGTTGTCGCCGTCACCGAGGCCCGACATGTCGAGGTCGCGCACCGAGACCACCGTGTCCTGCATGACGCCGTCGATCTCATAGCGGTCGACGTCCATCGTGGTCTGGAACTGGTAGTAGCCACGGTACTGCTCGAGCTGACGCACGGTCGGCGGGATGACCTTCGGGTCCATGATGCGGATCGACGCCGTGGTCTCGGCGTCGGCCCGCAGCTGGCCGGCCGCCGCGTCGGTCTCGGCCTCGAAGGCGGTGGTCTCGAGGTTCGCGACCCCGTAGGCCTCCTTCGTGCCGTCGATGTTCCGCTGGTAGTACTCCGCCTGGTACGCGTTCTGGTTCGGCTTCACCTGGAAGGTGGTGACCACCCAGGGGTAGCCGACGCCCACGACCAGCGAGGCCACGATGAGCAGCGCCGTCGCGGCGAGCGGGAACCGCCAGCGCCCGATGACGGCCGTGACGAAGAAGAGGATCGCGACCACGGCGGCGATGATCGCGAGGATCGCCAGGCCGGGGATCGTCGCGTTCACACCGGTGTACGCGGCACCCGTGATGCGGTCGTCCGGCGTGACGAGGGTCTTGAAGCGGTCGAGCCAGAGGCTCGCGGCCTGCACCAGGAGATAGAGGCCTGCGATCACGGCGAGCTGGATGCGCGCCGGCTTGGAGATGCGCAGCTCGCCCTGGCCGATGCGCACGGAGCCGTACAGGTACGACACGAGCGCGGTGACCAGCAGGCACAGCAGCAGCACGGCCGACACGAACGCGAGCAGGATCGAGTAGAACGGCATCGCGAACATGTAGAAGCCCGTGTCGACGCCGAACTGCGGGTCGACCGTGTCGGTGGCGACACCGTTCGCCCAGAGCCACACCGTCTTCCAGTTGCCCGCCGCCGCGAAGCCCGCGAACAGTCCGAAGAAGATGGGCATGCCCCACATGGCCAGGCGGCGCAGCGGCTCGATGACCTCCTGATAGCGGTCGAGCTGCGAGCTCAGGCGCACGTAGACCGGGCGCAGACGGTAGGCCAGCTGGATGACGACGAACAGCGGGACCGCCATGCCGAGGAAGCCGACGACGAACATCACCGCCGTCGCGATCCACTGCGTGGTCAGCACGCCGGTGAACCCGACCTGGTCGAACCAGAGGAATTCGGTGTAGAGCGAAGCGAAGACGAAGAACGCCGCGATCAGCGCGGCGATGATCACCAGCGAGATGCCGAGGATTCGTCGAGAGGTTCGTGGCGTGGCCGGGTTCGGGGCTGAGGTCGAGGTCACCCCTCCATCCTAGGCACGGGCGGCTGTGCGCAGGCTGTCACGCCGGTCACGGCGACGTCACGGCGCGGAAGGCCACCCGGCTCAGGTGGCCGGGATCTCGCACGTCGGGAGTCCGCTCGTGTCCCCGCCGTCCGCGATGACGTCCAACGCCGCCAGCGACTCCTCCAGCGTCGCCGTCCGGATCACCTGCAGGCCATCGGGCACGTGCCCGACCACCTCGTCGCAGTTCGACGCCGGAGCCAGGAAGTAGTCGGCACCCGCGTCGCGCGCACCGTAGAGCTTCTGCCGGATGCCACCGATGGGGCCGACGTCGCCCTCCGCGTCGATCGTGCCCGTTCCCGCGACGTCCTTGCCGCCGTTGAGCTCGCCGGGCGTGAGCGTATCGATGATGCCCAGCGCGAACATCATGCCGGCGCTCGGGCCGCCCACGTTGTCGAGCTGGATGGTCACGTCGATCTCGAAGTCGTAGTCGGTGCGCAGGGTGATGCCGACCAGCCAGGTCGTGGTCCCGCCCTCCTCGTGCTTCTCGGGCGTCACCTCCACCACCTGCTCCGCGCCATCGCGCTGCACGGTGAGGGCGACGGGGTCGCCACCCGCATCCTGGATCGCCTCGCGCAACCGGGTGGCCGAGGTGACGGGCGTGCCGTCGACTGCGGTGATCACATCGTCGGGTTCCAGCAGTCCGTCGGCCGGCGAGTCCTCGACCGCGTCCACGACGACCACCTGCGCGCCGGTGTCGTAGCCGAGCTCGTTGAGCGCTGCAGCCGTGGCCTCATGCTGCGAGTCGACCATGAGCGTCGCGTTGCGCTCGTCGCGCTGCTCCGTGGTCACCCCCTCCGGGAACACGGAGTCGAGCGGGACGACCGCCCGCGAGGAGTCGAGCCAGGCCAGCGCGAGTTCGAACCAGCTGGGCGTGCGCTCGCGGTTGCCGACCACCTGCACCGTCGTGAGGTCGAGCGTGCCACCCGTCTCGTACGTCTCCGCACCCTCCACGCTGATCAGCGGCACCTGCTCGCCGTCGGCGTTCTTGGCGGTGCCGAGGGTGTCGTACACGGGACCGGGACGCTGGATCACGTACGGCGACGGCAGGAAGGTGAGCACCGCCAGGGCGGCGAGCGCGACGATCAGCGCCCAGACACCGAGTCCGAGCTTTCCTGCGCGCGGTCGTTCCACAGCATTCCTCCGTCGTTCGCGAGCGGCGTACAGCGATCTGCCCGCACCGGGGTCACGCACTGAAACCTGTGACTAGCGTAGATGCCACGGCTACAGACGTGCTGAGAGGGCGAGCGACATGGCAGACAACGACCCGAACCCGGAGGACTTCCAGGAGTTCCTGCGCCGGATGCTCTCGAACCAGGGCGGCGGCGACATCGACCCGGAAGCGCTGCGGGACGCCTTCCAGGGCATGGACGGGTTCACGCTCGACCCCGCGATGATGCAGACGATCATGGCGCAGCTCCAGGGTGCGTTCGGCGGCGACCCGTGGGAGAACGCGCTGCGGCAGGCGCTGCACATCGCCAACCGCGAGGGCCAGGGCATCTCCGACGGCTCGCGCACCTCGATCGCGGACTCCTTCGCGCTCGCCACCCTCTGGCTCGGCGAGGCGACCACGATCTCCGAGCTCGCCGAGGCGCCCACCGCCATGACCCGCGGCGAGTGGGTCGAGAAGACGTTGCCGGTGTGGAAGGAGATCGCCGGCCCCGTGTCGACCAGCATCGCCGACGCGCTGACCTCGGCCCTGGACACGCAGGTGCCGGAGGAGATGCGCGGCGTGGTGCAGGGCGCGGGGCGGCTGATGCGCGGACTCGGCGGCTCGGTGTTCGCCGCGCAGTTCGGTCAGGTGCTGGGCAACCTGTCGCTCGAGGTCGTCTCGGGCGGTGACGTGGGGATCCCGGTGCTCCCCGCCGGCACCGCGGCCGTGATCCCGCAGAACCTGACCGCGTTCGGCGAGGGCCTGGAGATCCCGGAGGACCAGATCGCGCTGTACCTCGCGACGAGGGAGCTGGCGTACGCCCGGCTGTACCGGCACGCCAAGTGGCTGCACCTGCACGTGATGGCGCAGATCACCGACTTCGCCCGCGGCGTGACGGTGGACGTCGACGCCCTGGAGGACGTGGCGAGCCGGCTCGACCCCTCCGACCCGGAGGAGCTGCGCGCCGCGATCGAGGGCGGCGCGCTGCTGCCCACCCAGACCGAGGCCCAGCGCGAGGCGCTCGCGCGGCTGGAGAACCTCATCGCGACGATCGACGGATGGGTCGACGTGGTCACCGCGCAGGCGACCTCTCGACTGCCGGACGGCGCGCGGATCGCGGAGGCCGCGCGACGTCGCCGCGCGGTC
>NZ_SSDO01000213.1:0-1327 GCF_004794395.1 Microbacterium sp. K41
CACGACGGCCGGAGAGCGCCAGCCGCACGCGCTCCGCATCCGCCTCCGACAGCACCGCGTCGCCGTGCGCGCCCGCGGCCCACGCGGCCCCCGCGAGGTCGAACACGGTCACCTCGATGCCGTACACCTCCTGGAAGCGCCGTACCTCCGCGTCGACCACCGCGGGGCTGCCCGAGCGCAGCGCCTGTCGTGCGCTGGTGACGAAGTAGCCGAGGTCGCCCAGCTGCTCGGTGTAGAACGCCTGCTGGACACTGCGCGACGCGCTCCACGCCGCCACTCCCCCGAGCGACACCAGGACCGCGACCAGCGGCACCAGGAACATGACGATCAGGCGACGGCGCACGACTCAGGACTCCGCGAGCCGGTAGCCGACACCGCGCACCGTCTCGATGAAGCCGCGGTCGCCGGTCTTGCGTCGGATCGCCGCCACGTGCACCTCGAGCGAGTGCCCGAATCCGCGCCAGTCCGTGTTCCACACCTCCCGGATCAGCCGCTCCTTCGGTACCGCCACCCCGGGGTAGCGGGCGAGCACACCCACGATGTCGAACTCCTTGCGGGTCAGGCCCACCACGGCGCCGTCGACCCGCACCTCGCGCGCCACCAGGTCGATGTGCACGCTCCCGTCGTGCAACAGCACCCGGGTGTCCGCCTCGGTGCGCAGGGGACGGGAGCGTCGCGTCACGGCCTCGATGCGCGCCAGCAGCTCGTGCACGTCGTACGGCTTCACGACGAAGTCGTCCGCGCCCGCCCGCAGCCCCTTGATGCGCTCGGCCACCTGGTTGCGGGCGGTCACGATCACGATCGGCACGTCGGAGCGCCCACGGATGCGACGGCACAGGTCGATGCCGTCCACGTCGGGCAGCCCGAGGTCCAGCAGCACGACCTCGGTGTCGGCGTCCACGAGGGTGAGCGCCTGCGCACCGTCGGACGCCCGCACCGTCGCGTACCCGGAGCGCGCCAGGAACGCCTCCAGTGCCGCCGCGACCCGCTCGTCGTCCTCGACGATCAGTACCCTCATCGCCCCCGCTTCCCCGCTTCCCCGCTCTTCCCGCCCGCTCAGCCCGTCGGCGCCGCGCGCTGCGCGAACGCGCTCTCGTACAGGCACACGCTCGCCGCCGTGGCGAGGTTGAGCGACTCCGCACGACCGAAGATCGGCAGCCGCAGGACGCGGTCCGCGAGCTCCAGCGCTTCGTCCTCCAGGCCGCGCGCCTCGTTGCCGAACAGCCAGGCGGTGGGCTCGGCCAGCACGCCGTCCGCGCGGGCCCCCAGCAGGTCGTCGCCCTTCACATCTGCCGCGAGGATGCGCAGACCGGCGGCGTGCGCGCGG
>NZ_SSDO01000214.1:0-8659 GCF_004794395.1 Microbacterium sp. K41
AGGGCCTCGCGCTCGGCCAGTCGGTGCTCGACAACGCCCTGCTGGTCGTGCGCAGCGTGTTCGCCGGGCGCACGGCCGCGTCGCGCCGCGAGGTGCCCGGCGTGCTCAGCGCGCTGGAGGTGTCGTCGCGCGGGCTCGATCAGGAGGTGCGGTACCTCTCCGGCGGCAACCAGCAGAAGGTCGTGCTCGCGAAGTGGCTGCTCACCGGACCGCAGATCGTGCTGTTCGACGAGCCGACACGCGGCATCGACGTGGGCGCGAAGTACGCGGTGTACGAGCTGATGCGCCAGCTCGCGGCGCAGGGCACGGCCGTGCTGATGGTCTCGAGCGAGCTGCCGGAGGTGATCGGCATGAGCGACCGCATCCTGGTGATGCACGACGGGGAGCTGGTCGCCGAGCTGCCCGCGGGCTCCGCGGAGCACGAGATCCTCGCCGCGGCGACCGGTGCGGATGCGCGCCCCTCGACCGAGGGAGGCCAGCGATGACCACCGCCACCCGCCCCCGGCTGCGCATCGACTCCACCGTGATCGTGCTCGGCATCCTCGTGCTGACCCTCGTGGTCGGGGCGATCCTCGTCGCGACCGTCGGCCGCAACTTCCTCAGCCCCGGCAACATCCGCGACGTGCTGACCGGCATGAGCGTGCTCGGACTGGTCGCGATCGGGCAGACGCTCGTGGTGCTGGGGGCGTCGCTCGACCTCTCCGTCACCTACGTCATCAGCCTGTCGAGCCTGCTCGCGGCCACCCTGATGAACGGCAACCCCGGCAACATCCCGGTCGCCGTGGCCGTCACGCTGCTGGTGTGCGCGGGCATCGGGCTGCTCAACGGCGTGATCGTGACGGTGCTCAAGGTGAATGGCTTCATCGCCACGCTCGGCGTGGGGCTGATCCTCCAGGGCATCCTCAACACGAACTTCGAGGGCTCGGCGGGCAACGTCCCCTGGGCGTTCCAGCTGATCGGCGCCACCGGCGTCGGGCCCGTCCCGGTGTCGACGATCATCATGATCGTGCTCGCCGTGGTGGTCTGGGTGCTGCTGAACCGCACCCGCACCGGCGCGCACCTGTACGCCGTCGGCGGCGACCCGGAGATCGCACGGCTCAGCGGCGTGCGCACGCGGATGCCGCTGATCTGGGCGCACGTGCTGTGCTCCGTGTTCGCGGGGCTCGCCGGACTGCTGCTCGCGAGCCGCCTCGGCGTCGGGAGCCCGACTGTGGGGCAGCAGGGCGGCTATGCGCTGCTCTCGATCGCCGCGGTCGTGCTGGGCGGCACGCTGCTCCTCGGCGGCCGCGGCTCCATCTGGGGCACGATCGGCGGCGTCGCGATCCTCGCGGTGGTCGACAACGTGATGAGCGTGCTGCAGGTGAACCCGTTCCTGAAGGACGTGGTGCGCGGCGTGGTCATCGTCGCGGCGGTCGCGGTGTACAGCCGTCGCGCGATCGTGCGGCGTCGCCCGCGCTTCGGCGCCGGGGGCACGCGCACCGGGGGCGATGCGGCGGCCAGAGCCGCGGAGGCCGACATGGCGGCGGCGGCGCGGGAGCTCGCGCCCAGTCCCGGCTCCACGACCGAAGGAACGCGCTCATGAAGGCCCTGCGCACCCTCGTCAGCCCGCGCGGCGCGGTGTTCCTGCTGCTGGTGGTGCTGCTCGTCGCGGTCACGATCCTCAACCCGAGCTTCGCCGAGCCGGGGCAGTTCATGCGGTTCCTGCAGCGGGTCGCACCCATCGCCATCGTCGCGATCGGGCAGTACTTCGTGATCATCGCCGGCGAGTTCGACCTGTCGCAGGGCTCGCTCATCACGGCGCAGGTCATCATCGCCGGCAACCTGGTGGGCCAGGACGACGCCCGCACCATCCCGGTGCTGCTGCTCATGGTGGTCTTCGCGGTGGCCGTCGGGCTCGTGAACGGCCTGATCACGACGCTGCTGAAGGTGCCGTCGTTCATCGTGACGCTCGGCATGATGCTCGCGCTGCTCGGCGGGGTGATGTGGTGGACAGGGGGAGCGGCCACCGGAAACCCCGCCGACAGCTTCCGCGAGATCGGACGTGGCGGCCTGCGCGACGTGCCGCTGCTGGACTTCATCCCGTGGGCGGTGCTGCTGCTGATCGTGTGGCTCGCGCTGGGCATCGTCCTCACGAAGCGGCCGCTCGGCAAGACCCTCATCGCCATCGGCGACAACGCCAGGGCCGTGGACTACGCCGGTGCCCGCCGCGCCTGGGTCACCACGCGCGCGTTCGTGATCTCCTCGCTCTCGGCCACGCTGTCGGCCGTGCTGCTGGTCGGCTATGCGGGCGTGCACCCGTCGGTCGGCCGCGGCTACGAGTTCACCGCCATCACGGCGGTCGTGCTCGGCGGCGTCGTGCTCGGCGGTGGCCGGGGCTGGATCGTGGGCGCGGTCGCCGGGGCGTTCACGCTCGAGGCGCTGTTCATGCTCCTCAACATCGCGGGCGTGCCGTCCACGCTGCGCGACGCCGTGCAGGGCGTCATCATCATCGCTGCGGTGGCCTACTCCGCCGTCGCCTTCCGTGCCCGCCGCGCACGCGGCCCCCAATCCGCGGCGCCGGAGCCCGCGGAACCCGAACCCGCGGCGCCCGTGACCCACGGGGCCGCCACGACCTCACGCACCATCCACACAGAAACCAGAGGAGATTAGCAATGCGACGATCGATGAAGATCGCCACCGCCGGGGTGGCCCTCTTCGGCCTCATCGCGCTCGCCGGGTGCACGACCGACCCGTCCGTGGCGCCGGCGGAGTCGGAGAACCCCGAGCAGGCGGCGGAGACGACCGAGTGGTTCGACCAGGAGCTGTTCGACAAGCAGGACGAGGAGCGCGGCGTGGATCCCCAGGGTCCCGCCGACGAGCCCTACCTGCAGCACATCAACGCCGAGATGGTCGACACGTCCGAGTTCGCCAGCGCCGGGGCCAAGAAGGCCTGCTTCGCGAACGCCTCGATCTCCAACCCGTGGCGGCAGACGGGCTGGATCACCATGAACGAGCAGCTCAAGGCGCTGCAGGAGGCCGGGGCGATCAGCGAGATGGAGACGCGCGACGCGCAGGACTCCGATGACACGCAGATCGCCGACATCGACTACTTCATCTCGGAGGGGAACTGCGACGTGTTCCTCATCTCGCCGAACAGCACGGCGGCCATGACGCCCGCCGTCGACCGGGCGTGCGAGACCGGGAAGCCCGTGGTGGTGTTCGACCGCGGTGTGAACACCGACTGCCCCGTCACCTTCATCCACCCCATCGGCGGCTTCGCCTGGGGCATCGACACGGCCGAGTTCCTGATCGACAACCTCGAGAAGGGCGACAAGGTCGTGGCCCTGCGCATCCTCCCCGGCGTCGACGTGCTGGAGCACCGCTGGGCCGGTGCCGAGAAGCTGTTCGACGAGGCGGGCATCGAGGCCGTGGACTACTTCACGGGCGCCGACCCGGCGGAGATCAAGAGCATCATCAGCGACGAGCTCGCCAAGGGCGACGTCGACGGCATCTGGATGGACGCCGGTGACGGCGCCGTCGCGGCCATCGAGGCGTTCGAGGACGCCGGCGCGGACTACCCGGTCATGACCGGTGAGGACGAGATGAGCTTCCTGCGCAAGTGGAAGGACACGGGCCTCACCGGCCTCGCCCCGGTGTACTCGAACTTCCAGTGGCGCACCCCGCTGCTCGCGGCGCAGATGATCTTCGCCGGCCAGGAGGTGCCGAAGGAGTGGGTGCTGCCGCAGAAGCCCATCACCGAGGCGGAGCTGGACGACTACCTGGCGGCGAACGAGGGCATGCCCGACGGCCACTACGCCAAGTTCGGCGGGGAGAACCTCCCCGGGTACCCGACGGTGTGGCAGGAGCGGCAGATCCCGTAACCGCCTGCGCTCCCGCCCTTCCGCTCCGTGTCACCGGGGTGGGAGGGTGGGAGCGACTCCCTGATCGAAGGACAACGATGCCCCGCACGATCGCCGTCAACACCTGGGTGTGGACGTCTCCGCTCACCGACGAGACGCTGGAGCCGCTCGCGCACACCGCCGCACGGATGGGCTACGACGCCCTGGAACTGCCGCTGGAGAACCCCGGCGACTGGGACCCCGTGCGGGCGCGTGCCGTGCTGGACGGCCTCGGGATGGGCGCGGTCCTGGTCGGCGCGATGGGGCAGGGGCGGTCGCTCGTGGCACGCGCGGGCGACGTGCCGGCGACGCAGGACTACCTGCGCGCCTGCCTCGACGCGGCCGCGATCCTCCGTTCCCCGGTCGTGGCCGGTCCGTTCTATGCGCCCACCGGGGCGACCTGGCGGATGGACGCGGGGGAGCGCACCGCGGTCGTGGCCGAGCTGCGGGAGAACCTGGCGCCCCTGGCGGACGAGGCGGCGGCCGCCGGGCTCATCCTCGCCGTCGAGCCCCTCAACCGGTATGAGACGAGCGTGCTCAACACGGTCGCGCAGAGCCTCGACGCGCTCGAGCCGCTGCTGGGCGCGGGCGTGGGGCTCGCCCTCGACACGTACCACCTCAACATCGAGGAGAAGCGGCCGGCCGACGCGATCAGGGCCGCGGGATCCGCGATCGCCCACGTGCAGGTGTGCGGCAGCGACCGCGGGGCGGTGGGCGACGACCACACCGACTGGCCGGGCATCCTCGCGGCGCTCGACGACGCGGGCTACCGCGGGGTGCTCGGGCTGGAGAGCTTCACCGGCGAGAACGCGACGATCGCGGTCGCGGCGTCGGTGTGGCGCCCGCTCGCCGCGAGCCAGGACGAGCTCGCCGCGCGCAGCATCGCCCATCTGCGTGCCCTGGGTGCCTGACCCCGCGACCCCGCCCGCCCCCGCCCCGTACCCCGTACCCGCGACCAAGGAGGATCCATGAGCACTCGTCCGGTCACCCTGTTCACCGGCCAGTGGGCCGACCTGCCGTTCGAGGAGGTGGCCCGGCTCGCCGCCGAGTGGGGCTACGACGGGCTGGAGGTCGCGGCATCGGGGGACCACCTCGACCTGCGCCGCGCCGACGAGGACGACGCCTACCTCGCCTCGCGCCGCGAGATCCTCGACCGACACGGCCTGCGGCTCTTCGCGATCTCGAACCACCTGGCGGGCCAGGCCGTGTGCGACGCCC
Source organism: Microbacterium sp. K41 (assembly GCF_004794395.1). Classification (NCBI taxonomy): domain Bacteria; kingdom Bacillati; phylum Actinomycetota; class Actinomycetes; order Micrococcales; family Microbacteriaceae; genus Microbacterium; species Microbacterium sp. K41. Next base: position 5,097 of record NZ_SSDO01000214.1, read on the forward strand.
CGATCGACTTTCGCCATCAGGGCATCCTGCGCCCGTACGTGTGGGGCGACGGCGAGGCCGAAGGGGTGCGGCAGCGAGCGGCCGAGGACATGACGCGCGCCGCCCGGGTCGCCCGCAAGCTCGGGGTCGACACGGTCGTGGGCTTCACCGGCTCGTCGATCTGGCCCTACGTGGCGATGTTCCCGCCCGTGCCCGCCGCCGTGATCGAGCAGGGGTTCCAGGACTTCGCCGACCGCTGGAACCCGATCCTTGACGTGTTCGACGGCGAGGGCGTGCGGTTCGCGCATGAGGTGCACCCGGGCGAGATCGCCTACGACTACTGGTCGAGCGTGCGTGCGCTCGACGCGATCGACCACCGCGAGGCGTTCGGGTTCAACTGGGACCCCTCGCACATGATGTGGCAGAACATCGACCCGGTCGGGTTCATCGTCGACTTCGCCGACCGCATCTACCACGTGGACTGCAAGGACACCCGGATGCGTCCGCGCAACGGCCGGGCGGGCGTGCTCGGGTCGCACCTGCCGTGGGGCGACCCGCGGCGCGGCTGGGACTTCGTGTCGACCGGTCACGGTGACGTGCCGTGGGAGGACGCCTTCCGGGCACTCGACGCGATCGGCTACGACGGCCCGATCTCGATCGAGTGGGAGGACGCCGGCATGGACCGGCTCCACGGTGCCCCCGAAGCGCTCGGCTTCGTGCGGTCGCTGCTGTGGCCGCCGCCCGAGGCCGCGTTCGACGCCGCCTTCAGCAACCAGTGAGGGCCGGGACGGGCCGGTCTCCGCGGGTGGGCCAGGCCCCGCGCCGGCGGGTGGATCAGGGCTCGCGCAGGCGGGGGGATCAGGGCTCGCGCAGGCGGACGAGGCGCTCGTGCCCCGTCTCCTCGAGCTCGGCGATGTCGTCGCGCGACTTCAGGAAGTCGGAGAACGACCGGTAGCCGAGCGCCTTCTCGCTGAAGGACGGGTCCATGCGGCGCATGTGCGTCTTGACCGCTGAGCTGTGCAGCCACTCGTCGGCATCGGCCTTGTCGTGCCCGAGGCGCAGCGCCCGCTCCAGCAGACGCGTGGCCTCGCCCTGGTCGTCGATCTTCTCCTCGACCTTGGGCTCCTCGGTCTTCGCGGCCTTGGCCTTCGCGCGCGTCTTGGGTGCCGCCTTCGGCTTGGTCGCGGTGTCCGCCGGTGGGGCCGCGAGTTCCGCCGGGGCCTCCGCGGGCGTGCGGTTCACGCTCTTCGCCGGGCGGGCGACACCGGGCAGCGAGTCGTACGACTCGAACTCGTCGCACGCGGCGGCGAGCGACTTCGCGGTGGAGCCGGCCACGCCGACCCCGATCACGTAGCGGCCGAGGCGCTTGCAGCGCTGCGCGAGCGGCACGTAGTCGCTGTCGCCCGCCACGATCACCACGTGGGTGAGGTCGGGCAGGCGGAACATGTCCTCCACCGCGTCGACCGCGAGCCGGATGTCGGCGCCGTTCTTGGCGTACGCGGCGGCCGGGAACAGCTGCACCAGGTCGACCGCACGGGCCACGAGTTGCGAGCGGTACTCGGCGTTCACGGGCGACGACCAGTCGGCGTAGGCCCTGGTGAGCACGAGGGTACCGAACGAGGCGGCGTAGTCGATGATGGCGCCGACCTCGATCATCGCCCTGTTCAACCGCTCGGCGACCTCGGGGTCGTTGGGGTTCTCGGTGATGCGCTGGCGGTCCTTGCCGTACGAGTTGCGGCCGTGGACGCGGTCGTACCAGGAGATGACGATGTTGTCGAAGTCGAGGTAGACCGCGACACGGGCGTCGGGGGTCTCAGCCACGGTGGTCCTCCTCGCCGGGGTAGCGGACGCCGATCTGGGCGCGGATCTCGTCGAGCGCCCCCATGATCGCGACGCTCTCGGCGATCGGGAGGATGTCGCCGGCGAGGTTCCCCTCGGCCACGAGACGCTCCGCCGCGATCGCCTCGAACTGCATCCCGCGCCCGGTGATGTCGGTCACGTACTCCTCCGCGACCGTGCCGTCGGGCAGCACCAGACGGAACGTGGTGGGCGCGTACCAGACGCGATCGATGTCGATGCGGGCGGCGGTGCCCACGATGCTCGCCGCGTTGGGGCCCGCGCCGCGCGAGGACGACAGGCTGGTCGACACTGCGCCGCCCTCGTGCGTCATGACCGTGGCGACCTCGGAGTCGGCGCCCGTCTCGACCAGGCGGCCCACCGCGCGGATGCTGGTGGGGGCACCCAGGATGTCCCAGATGAACGAGATCGGGTAGATGCCGAGGTCGAGCAGCGCGCCGCCGCCCAGCTCCAGCGCGTTCAGGCGGTGCGCCGGGTCGGTCGGCAGGAGCTGCGTGTGGTCGGCGCTCACGGTGCGGATCTCGCCCAGCGCCCCCTCGGCGATCAGCTCGCGGATGCGCACCATGTGCGGCAGATACCTGGTCCACATGGCCTCGGTGACCAGCAGGCCGCGCTCGGCGGCGAGCGCCTGCAGGTCGGCGGCCTCGGTCTGGTTCAGCGTGAACGCCTTCTCGACCAGCACGTGCTTGCCGTGCTCCAGGGCGAGCCGGGCGTTCTCGTGGTGCATCGGATGGGGTGTGGAGACGTAGATGATGTCGACGTCGGGATCCGCCACGAGCGCCTCGTACGAGGCGTGCGCGTGCGGGATGTCGAACCGCGCGGCGAACGCGTCGGCGGACTCCTGCGAGCGCGAGCCGACCGCGACCAGGTCGAGGCCCGCCGTGCGCAGGTCGGAAGCGAAGGCGCCGGCGATGCCGCCGGTCGCGAGGATTCCCCAACGAAGACCAGTCATCCTCTCAGCGTAGAGGGTGGGGTGGACATGTCGCCGTGTGACGTCGCGTGACCCCCGGCTTCCGCGCCATGGTCGCCGCCGTCCCGCGCTCCTAGCGTGACGGCATGACCGAACCCCTCGTGATCGGCGCCATGGTGCGCACGCTCGGTGCCTACCCGTCCGGCTGGCGTCACCCCGGAGCACACCGCGACCCCGCACGCGACGCCGATGTCCTGCGGCGCATCGCCGCGGCGGGCGAGGAGGCCGGGCTCGACTACCTGTTCTTCGGCGACTGGCTCGCGACGGGCCCCGACCTGGAGTTCCGCGACCCGTACCTGCTCGCGCGCATCGACCCGGTCAGCGCCGTGCTGTTCCTCGCCGGCCTCACCTCGCGCATCGGGCTCATCGCGACCGTCAACACGACCTACGCGGATCCATACACGACCGCGCGGGCGCTGGCGTCGCTCGACGTGCTCTCGGGCGGACGCGCCGGGGTGAACCTGGTCACCGGGGCCGAGCCGCGCGCGGCGGGCAACCACGGACGCGAGGCGCACGCCGACAACGAGACCCGCTACGACCGGGCCGAGGAGTTCGTCACGGCGCTGCGCCGGCTCTGGGACTCGTGGGACGCCGACGCCTGGATCGCCGACGCCGAACGCGGGGTGCTGATCGACGCCGACCGGCTGCGCGCCGCGAACCTGGAGGGCGCGCACGTGCGCGTGACGGGACCGCTCAACGTCGCACGGCCGCCGCAGGGGCGCATCCCGGTGGTACACGCCGGCACGTCGCCGCGGTC
>NZ_SSDO01000215.1:0-11117 GCF_004794395.1 Microbacterium sp. K41
CCTGCACGTCGTCGAGCCCGGGGCCGCGGCCGTAGGCGCGACGCTCCAGCTCGCGCAGCTCACGCTCCGCCGCGTCGGTCCACGACCCCTCGGTGCCGGGCGTCGCCGCGGCGTCCGGCGTCTCAGTCCCCTCCGGCACCGGTGACACCTCCCTCGCGCGTGATCACCAGGAACATGGGTCCCCCGTCCATCGGCAGCTCGTAGCGCGTCATCGTACCCGAGGCCGCATCGGCGACCTCCAGCGTGAGCCCGCGGCCGTACTCGCCGAACGTCTCGGCGGCCTCGCACGTCATCGGCGCCTCCGCGGTCGAGCCGTCGTAGATCAGGCACTGCCGCCCCTCGCCGACCCGTGAGGCCACCCACAGCGGGACGTCGCCGTCGTACCCGGCCACCCAGATCGAGTTCGGATCGAACCCGTCCTCGGCCAGGCGCTCGGCGGTGGCGTTCTCCTCGTCGTTCGCGTACTCGATGCCGGTCACGACGCTCGAGTAGTCGGAGGAGCTGGCGGCGACGGCGGCCTCCCCGCTCGCGGTCAGCAGCAGCTGCGCGCTGACCTGCCGCTGTCGCTCCTCCTCGGCGCCGGTCGTCAGGGAGCCGTACAGCCCGGTCTGTTCGACCTGCTCGGCCGGACCGCAACTGGGCATCGTGCTCTCCCCCGACCCGAGGACGAGGCAGACGCGCGCGCGCTGCTCCTGGGTCGCCGTCCAGATGACCACGTCGTCCTCCACCGCGAGCGCCCGCACCGACCCGGGGTCGTAGACGCCCGAGGAGACGAGGTCGTGATGCCACACCTGCTGCTCGGCCGTCAGCGCGACCGCCGGCACCGCGGATCGCCCGAACGCCGCCCAGCCGATACCCACGCCGACCGCGACCAGGAGCACCGCGGCGAGCGCGAGGACGAGGGGACGACGGTTCCGCAGCGCCCCGCGGACGCCCGTCGCGTCGGTGCGCCCCGAAGACTCGCTGTCGACGCCGGCACCCGGATCCGAGCCGTCCGCACTCTCCGGCGACGCCTCGCCCGGGCCGCCACCGGACACCGCGTCCGCGCCCGATGCCGAGTCCGTGTTGGCATCGGAAGCCGGGCCGGTGTCGCATGCCGCGGCATCGCGAGCCGGCACCCCGGAGGCGTCCGCACGCCCCGCACGCCGGAGCTCTTCGAGAGCGGCCAGCCGGGCGGCCTCGGCGGCCGTGAGGGCGCCATCGCGGGCGTAGGCCTTCCGCTGCAGCGCCCGCAGCTCGTCGTCGCCCCCCGCCGACGGCATCGCTAGCCGAGCCTCTCGAACTGCATACCGGCCCACACCAGCCAGGCCAGGCTGTACACGGTCGCGCACAGGCCGAGAGCGAGCGCCCAGCGCGCGATCGCGCGGTTCTCCATCGGACGCCGCAGCGACATGATCGCCGCGATCACCGCGACCACCGCGACCGGGATCCCCCAGCCGACGAAGAACGACGCGCCCAGCGCCACGATCGCCGCGAGCAGGGCCCAGGGCGCGAGCCGCGTGTCGTCGACGGGCGCCGGCTCGGTGACCGACGGCTCCCACTCCGCATCCTCGTGACGGTCGATGTCCGGGCCGCTCACCACCACGGGCTCGATGCCGACCGGACCCGTGGGCAGCTTGCTGTATCCGTCGCGCCGCGCGCCGGGGATCCGCGCCGTCGCCGCCGAACGGTCCACCTGTTCGCTCGCCCGCTCGAGTCGCGCAGGGGGCGTCGGGGTCGCGTCTCCCGCCGGTCGCGGCACGTCGCTCATACCGCCACCGCCTCCGCGACCTGGATCTCGGTCACCGGCAGGGTCGAGTCGGCGCCGAACGCGAGCGTCGACGGCGGACGACCGGACGAGATCAGCTCGGCGGCGAGCGCCGCGATCATCGCGCCGTTGTCGGTGCACAGCGACAGCGGCGGGATGCGGACCGTGACGCCCGCCTCCGCGGCGCGCGCCAGGGCGACCTCGCGCAGCCGCCGGTTCGCGATCACGCCGCCACCGAGCAGGAGCCGCGGGACTCCCAGGTCGGCGCAGGCGGCCAGCGCCTTCGTGACGAGCACATCGACCACGGCCTCGCGGAAGCTCGCGGCGACATCGGCGATGGGCAGCGCCGGGGCCTCGTCGCCCGCCGCCGCGGCCTCCGCCTCGAACCGCTCCACCCACCGCGCGACGGCGGTCTTGAGCCCGGAGAACGAGAAGTCGTACCGGTGCTTCGCGAGGTCGGACGCCCGGGACAGCCCGCGCGGGAACCGGATCGCCTCGGGATCCCCGCCCACCGCGGCCCTGTCGATCTCGGGGCCTCCGGGGTACGGCAGCGACAGCAGCCGCGCGACCTTGTCGAACGCCTCGCCCGCCGCGTCGTCGACCGTCTCGCCCAGCAGCTCGACATCGGTCGTGAGGTCGCGCACGTGCAGCAGCGACGTGTGCCCGCCCGACACCAGCAGCGCGATCGTCGGGTACTCGAGCGGCTCCGACTCCGGCGTCAGGATGTCGGCGGCGATGTGACCGACCAGGTGGTTGACGGCGTACAGCGGCTTGTCGAGCGACACCGCGAGCCCCTTCGCCGCGCCGACACCCACCATGAGCGCGCCCGCCAGTCCCGGACCGCTCGTGACGGCGACCGCGTCGAGCTGGTCCAGGCGCACCCCGGCCTCGGCGAGCGCGGCGTCGATCGCCGGCTGCAGCGCCTCCAGGTGCGCACGAGCCGCGACCTCCGGCACCACTCCGCCGTAACGGGCGTGCTCATCCATGCTCGACGCGATCGTGTTGGACAGCAGCGTGCGGCCGCGCACGATCCCGATCCCGGTCTCGTCGCAGCTCGTCTCGATGCCGAGCACCAGGGGCTCGCTCATGCGTTCGCCTCCTCCGGCGTATCGGCGACCGCGGGGTGGCGGCGCAGGTCCAGACGCATCACGATCGCGTCGACGTCGTCGGGCTGATAGTAGCGGGGGCGTCTGCCGATCTCCTCGAAGCCCTCGGCCCGGTACAGCCCCTCCGCCGGCGGGTTGTCGGCCCGCACCTCGAGGAACATCTCCCTGGCTCCCCGGGCGGCCGCCGCCCGGAGCAGAGCGTGCAGCAGCGCACGCCCCCGGCCCCGGCCCCGGTGCTCCGCGAGCAGGGCGATGGTCTGGATGTCGGCGTCCGCGCCGCCATGGAGAGCCCTGACCCCGCCGTACCCCACGATCTCGCCGTCGACCTCGTCGACCAGATAGCGGCCGTGCGGACTCGACAGCTCGCTCGCCATGGTCTCGCGGCTCCAGGCGTCGGTGGGGAACGACCGCTCCTCGATCGCCATGATCGCGTCGAGGTCGCCCGGCACCGCCTCCCGCAGCGTCACGAACCCACCTTCTTCGGCGCTCCGGGCAGCGTCACGTCGGGGTGACGGAGGTACAGCGGCTCGGCGTCGGCGAGCGTGCGGCCCGCGGCCAGCGCCCGCGCGCCCGCCCTGGCCAGGTCGACCGCGGAGAGCACGGTCGTGTCGACGCGCGGGATGCCGTCGAGGTGGGTGTCCGCATCGGCGGCCCGCACCAGCACCGTGTCGGCCACGACCACCGGCAGTCCGTCGTCGTCGAGCCCGTCGAACACCGTGACCGCGACCTCGCGGCGGCGTGCGTCGGTGACGATCGCGAACGGGCCGGACTGCGTCGGCAGGGCCGTGAGCGCCGCCGCGGTGTGGCTCGGGACCGGCAGCACGGGCAGGCCGCGGCCGAGGGCGAACGCGCGGGCGGCGGCGATCCCGATGCGCAGCCCGGTGAACGGTCCAGGACCCATGCCGGACACGACGTGGGTGATGCCGTCGGAGCCTCCGTCGCGGAGCACCCCGGCGAGCAGATCGCCGATCACCTCCGCATGACCGAGCGGATCGGCGGTGCCCGCCTCGGCCCGCGGCGTCCCGTCGGGGTCGATGAGAGCGACGGCGGTGCCAAGGGACGTGTCGACGGCGAGGATCACCCCTCCAGGGTAGTCGTCACGGGCCCTCCGGCGCCGTGCAGGAGGGGCCGCCCGCTCAGCCCAGGGGCGCCCTGACCGGGTAGTCCTGATCCTCCAGGATGACCTGGGCGGCCGCGCCCGTCGTCCGGTTCACGACCACGGGCGCCAGGAGGTTCACGCTCACGCCATCCGCCGAGGGGTGCGCGACCACGAGCACCAGGGCGTCGTCGGGCGAGCGCAGTGCCAGGTCGTCCACCTGGGCGTCGCTCAGCGTCGGCGCATACTCCCCGAGCACGGTGCTCGGGTCGACCAGGTACAGCCGCAGCGCCTCGTCGGCCACGGCCCGCAGCGCGAACAGCCCGTCGGCGCCGTCGATCGGCGCGAGCGAGAAATCGACGTGCGGGGCGAGCCCGGGAGGCGGGGCGGTGAAGGTGAGCGCCGCGGTCATCGCAGGAAGTCCATCAGCGAGGGCTGCAGCACGCGGGCGTTCACCGCGAGCGCCGACCGGTAGACGAGCTCCTGGGCTTGGAGGCGGATGAGGACCTCCACGGAGTCGACGTCCTCGACCGCCGCGCGGCGGGACTCGAGGGACACGGAATTCTGCACGGCCGCCTCCTTGGCGCGTTCGATCTGGGACTGACGGGTGCCGACCGAGCCCTGCACCCCGAGCATCGCGGTGCGGCGGTCGTCGATCTCGCCGAGCCGCGGCCCGACGTTGGTGCCGGAGCGGAGATCCGCCACGATGCGGTCGACCAGCGCGAACACGGAGTCGTCCCCCGTGCCGAACACGGCCGCGCCGTCGGTGTCGACGCGGACCGAGGCGGCGTCGGACACGCGGCGCGTGACCTCGGAGCCCGCGACGCCGCTGTACGAGTAGTCGGCCGCGAAGGCCGCAGTGTCCGACGTGCCGGCGAACACGGAGCGGCCGAGCAGGCGGGTGTTCGCCTGCGCGAGCAGCTCGCCCCTGATGCCCTCCAGCTCCACCGCCAGGGCCTCCTTGGCGGTCGCGTCGAGCGCGCCGTCGTTGGCGCCCTGCGCCGTGAGGTCGCGCACGCGGGACAGCAGCGAGGTGCTGGCGGTGATGGCGCTGTCGGCCGCGGTCACCCACGCCAGCCCGTCGTCGATGTTGCGGGCGTACTGCTCGGTGCGGCGCTGCTCGGCGTGCAGCGCCAGGGTCGCGGCCGCGGCGGTCGGGTCGTCCGACGGTGCCGCGAACGCCTTCTGCGAGGTCGCCTGGTCCTGCAGCCGCGCGAGCTCGGACAGGTTGGCCTGCAACTGGCGCATGGCCGTCTGGGTCATGGTGGACTGCGTCACGCGAGAGATCACGGTGCTCCTCCGATCAGCGTCCGACGACGCCCGTGCGGTTGATCAGGACGTCGAGGGCCTCGTCCACGGCGGTGAGCACGCGGGCGGCCGCCTGATACGCGGTCTGGTAGGTGAGGAGGCTGATCGTCTCCTCGTCGCCGTCGACGGCCGCGACGGACTGCTGGGCGCCGATGGCCCCCGCCGCCGCCGACTCCGACACCTTCGCGCGCTGCACGTCGGCCGCGGTCGAGACGCCGAAGCGGGTGACCTGGTCGGTCCACAGCGCATCGGGCGAGGTGGCGCGCCGTCCGATCTGCGAGATGAGATCGGCGTTGCTCGCATCCTTCGCCCCCGCGCCCGGAGCCGCCAGGGCCAGCTGGTCGGCGCTCGTCACGGCCACGCGCAGCCCGAGGGCCGCGGAACCCGTCGCCGGGAGGGTGAAGAAGTCGCCGCCCGGCTGACCGGAGGCCGTGACACCGGCCCGGTGCTGCGCGTTGAGCGACTCGGCCAGCGCGGTCGCCACACGGTCGTAGGTCGAGGCGAGCTGCGCGAGCATGCCCCCGTCGGCGGCCGGCGCCAGCACCGACAGCGTGCCGCCCAGCTCGCCGCCGTCGACCGAGACCGGAAGGTCGGGTGCCGACTCCCAGATCACTCCGACGCGCTGCCCCGCCTCGATCGCGGTCGGCCCGGTGAAGGCGAGACGGCGGGCGTCGCCGCCGGAGACCAGGGCGTTGCCGCCGAGGCGCAGCGTGAGCGTGCCGTCGCTCTCCAGGGTCCCGGTGCCGCCCGTGAGGCGGGCGACATCCTCCGCGAGCACGGTCCGGCGATCCATCAGCTCGTTCGCCGAACGCCCGGCGGCGAGCGCATCGCGGATCTCGCTGTTGAGCACCGCGATCTGCTCGGCGGCCGCATTCACCTGATCGACCGCGCGACCCGCCGACTCGCGTGCGGCCGTCCACTGCGCTGCCACCGTGCGGTAGCCGCCGGCCACGTGCGCGGCGAGCTCCTTCGCGGACTCCAGGACGCTCGCCGCGGCGGCGCCGGAGTCGGGCGTGTTCGCGAGCTCCTGCCACCCCGCCCAGAAGGAGGTGAGGCGGTTGGCGAGGCCCTTGTCGGTCGGCTCGCCCAGAGCAGCCTCGGCCGTGGTCGCGGCGAGGGCGCGTGCCGACCAGTAGCCCGAGGTGCCGAGGGTGTCGCGCACCCGCGCGTCGAGCAGGGCGTCACCGAGCCGGGCGACGCCGTCGATCGACACGCCGTGGCCGGGGAGCGCCCCCATGCTGAAGCGGCCCGTCTGGGCGACGGCGGCGATCGACGAGGTCTCGACCCGCTGCCGCGTGTACCCCTCGGTCTTCTGGTTGGCGATGTTCTGTCCGACGACGTCCATGCCGCGGCGTGCCGCGGCGAGTCCGCTCGCGGCGGTGTTCAGTCCACTGAAGGTCGACATGGTCCCCTCTCGGTCACATCTCTGTGTCGATGATGCGGGCGGAGTCCTCGCGGGCGCGGTCTCCACGGGTGGTGTACTCGCCGCTCTCGAGGCCGAGCGCGGCGATGGTCTCCTGCGTCGCGCGGAGCACGCCGCTGAGCTGCTCGGCGGTGGAGTCGCGCATCTGCTCGACCTCCGCCGTCAGCCGCACGAGCGCGCGCAGGTGGTCGGTGAGCACGTCGGCCCACGCCCCCTCCGGCGCGTGCTCGATGAGCTCCGTGATGGTCGCCTCGTCCGAGGCGCCCCACTCCTGCGCGACTCCGGCGACCTCGACGGCCCTGGACAGTCCTGCACTGCGCAGACGATCGAGTACCTGATCGATCTCGCGTGCCGCAAACTGTATCCAGTGCGATCGGCCAGCCGCGAGCAGCAGTTGCTGCTCGTCGAGCTTGAAAAGCAGCATCTCGAGCAGCTCGCGCTCGCGCCAGAGCTGCATCGATAGTTCGTTGGCTCCCATGATCCCCTTGTTCCCCAGCGATCCCCCGCCCCAACGCCGGTGCGATCGACCCGCCTGTTAACGGTTCATTAATCCCTATCGGCCGCCGCGCCCATAAGGTTACTATGTGGAACGGCGGTGGTTAGTTCTCCCCATGTACATATCGCGAATTATGTGATATGCGCATCTACCCCTCGCCATGGAGCTTCCGGAGTGCATCCAGAGAGGTGGATCATCCCCCATGTCGTCGCGCGCTGAGCGCAACCGCCTCGTCGAGGCCAACCTTCCCCTGGTCGGCTATCTCGCTGCGGACACCCATGCTCGGGCAACCCACATCCCCCGCGAAGAGCTCGCCGCCGTCGGCGCGCTCGCCCTCGTGACCGCCGCCGACGCCTACGACCCCGCGCTCGGCGTCCCCTTCGGCGCCTACGCCCGGCGCCGCATCCTCGGTGCGTTCGCCGACGAGATGCGCTCCATGGACTGGGCGTCCCGCGGCATCCGCAAGCGCATCAAGGAGACCGTCGCCGTGCGCGACACCCTCACCGCCGCCCTCGGCCGCACGGCCACCGTGACCGAGGTCGCGACGGCCATGGGCTCGCCCAGGGAGGCCGTGTCGGAAGCACTCGCCGACGCCGCGCGCACCGTCTCCACCATCGACGACCCGGCCGCCCGCGACCTGGTCGCCGACGTGCCCCTGCCCGAGGAGTCCGCCCTGGTCGGGGAGCGCCGCGAGGTGCTGGAGCACGCGATCGCCGCCCTTCCCGAGCGCATGCGCCGCATCGTGCTGGCCGTGTACATCGAGGAACGGCCCGTGAAGGAGATCGCCGAAGAGCTCGGGGTGACCCACTCCGCCGTCTCGCAGCAGCGATCGGAGGCCGTGCGGCTGCTGCGCGACGCGCTCGACCGCTACTTCGCCGAGGGCACGGTGGAGCCCGTCGCCTCCACCCGCATCTCCCCCGCCGCCCGCGACGCCTACTTCGGCCGGATCGCCGAGGCCGCCGGCGCCCGCATCGGCGAGGTGTTCCGCACCGCGGCCCCCGCCTGACCACGCCGCGTCCCTAACGCGCGCGCCTCCTCCGCCGATAGGTGTGAGCGGGAGACCACGGACGGTCCCCCGTACAACACATCACGGAGGAAACCCTCATGGGTATGCAGATCAACACCAACGTGTCGGCGCTCAACGCCTACCGCAACCTGTCCAACACGCAGAACGACGTGTCGAAGTCGCTCGAGAAGCTCTCGAGCGGTTTCCGCATCAACCGCGCAGCGGACGACGCCGCCGGCCTCGCGATCTCCGAGGGCCTGCGCTCGCAGGTCAACGGCCTGAACGTCGCGGCCCGCAACGCCCAGGACGGCATCTCGGTCATCCAGACCGCAGAAGGCGCCCTGACCGAAGTGCACTCCATCCTGCAGCGCGTGCGCGACCTGACCAACCAGGGCGCGAACGACTCGAACAACGCGAAGTCGCGCGACGCCATCCAGACCGAGATCTCCGCCCTGGGCGACGAGCTCACCCGGATCGCGGCGAGCACCAACTTCAACGGCATCAAGCTGCTCTCGGGCGGCTCGACGCTGACGTTCCAGGTGGGCGCGGGAGCGGTCGCCGCCGAGGACCAGATCTCGGTGAACCTGACCAACTTCGCCACGCTCGGTGCCGACATCAAGACGCTCGCGACGGGCATGACGGACGCGGCATCGTACGGCGCTGCTCTGGCGGGCATCGACACGCAGATCCAGGCGGTCTCGACCGCACGTGCCGGGTACGGTGCGCTGCAGAACCGCTTCGAGTCGACCATCAACAGCCTCAACGTGTCGGCCGAGAACCTCGCCGCCGCCGAGAGCCGCATCCGCGACACCGACATGGCGTCCGAGATGGTCAAGTTCACGTCGGCGAACATCCTGTCGCAGGCGGGAACGGCGATGCTCGCACAGGCCAACCAGGCCAACCAGGGCGTGCTCCAGCTGCTGCGCTGATCCGCACCGCAGCACTGAATCGCACCGGGGGTCCGGGTGACGGCGCCGTCCGTCACCCGGACCCTCCCCCACACGGAAGGGATCGCGCATGTCGCTCTCGCTCGACGGCCTCGTGTCCGGCCTGAAGACCACCGACATCATCAAGGCGCTGATGGACGTGCACGCGATCCCGCGCACGCTGCTCAAGGCGAAGATCGACGACAAGAACGCCGTCATGACGCAGCTGCGCACCCTCAACACCGCCGTGCAGAACCTCGCGACCGCCGCCGAGAAGGCCGCAGCCCCCGGTGGTCTCGACCGCTTCACCAGCACCTCGTCGTCCGACACCGTGAAGATCGCGCTGCGGGCCGGAGCCGTCCCGCTCACCACCGACATCGTCGTCGACCGCGTCGCCCAGACCCACACCGTCATCACCGCCGCCTCGCGCGGCTGGGCCGTCGACCCGCCCGTGCTCACCCTGGAGAACGCCGCGGGCGAGCGCGTGCAGGTGCAGGCCGACTCCGCGTCGATCCAGGACATCGCGCAGGCGATCAACGACGCCGACACGGGGATCGTGGCCACCGCCGTGCCCGCCGGGCGCGACGCCGACGGCAACCCGCTGCACCGCCTGCAGCTGCGCGCCGAGGACTCCGGCGAGGCCGGGCGCTTCCGCGTCTACCGCGGCGATATCGCCGCCGTGCAGAACGGAACCGCGACCGACGTCGCCACCGAGACCGGCGCGGCCGTGATCGCCACCGGCACCGACGCGCAGGTGCGCCTGTGGGCAGGAACCGGCGCCGAGCAGGTGCTCACCTCGACCAGCAACACCTTCACCGACCTGTTCGAGGGCGTCGACGTCACCGTCTCCACCCCCTCCACCACCCCGGTCACCGTGACCGTCGCCGTCGACACGGCCGCCCGCACCAAGGCCTCCGGCGAGTTCATCGCCCTCGTGACCGACATCTTCACCCGTATCGACAACGGCTCGAAGGCGACCGTCCCCACCGGTCAGGGCGGCAAGACGACCCTCGGCGTGTTCACCGGCGACAGCACCATCCGCGGCATGCGCACCGCGCTCGCCGACGCCGTGCAGCACCCGGTCGACGGCGTCTCGCCCTCCACCATCGGCATCTCGACCGACATGTACGGCAAGCTCACGTTCGACGAGGACAAGTTCGCCGAGGAGCTCGCGAAGGACCCGGATGCGGTCGGCGCGCTCTTCTCCGCGGTCGCCGCGCGCATCGAGGAGACCGCGACGTCGTTCTCCGACAAGTACGACGGACTGCTCACCACCCGCATCACCGGGCAGGAGAGCGAGGTCAAGAGCCTCGGCGAGCAGATGGAGCGCTGGGACGTGCGCCTCGCGCAGCGCAAGGCCACCCTCGAGCGCACCTACGCCCGGCTCGAGGTGATGCTGTCGCAGATGCAGTCGCAATCGTCGTACCTGGCGTCGCAGATCAACTCGCTCCCCAGCAGCCGCTCCGGATCGGACTCGTGAGCATGAACGCCGCCCTGCGCGCCCAGCAGCGCTACCGCGAGGACGCCATCCTCTCCGCGCCGCCGGAGCGACTGGTCACCATGCTCTACGACCGCCTGCTGCTCGACATCGAACGCGGCGAGACCGCCCAGCGCGCGGGCGACTGGGCCGAGGCGAACGCGCAGCTGCAGCACGCGCAGGCCATCGTCGCCGAACTGTCGTCATCGCTCACCGACGAGTGGAACGGCAGCGCCGGCCTCCGCTCGCTCTACGTCTTCCTCAGTCAGACGCTCATCGGCGCGAACATCGGCCGCGACCCCGAACGCACCAGGGCCTGCCACGGCATCGTCGCCCCGCTGCGCGACGCCTGGCACGAGGCGTCCCGGTCGCTCGCGGAGAGCCGCGCGTGAGCGGCGACGCCTGGGAGGAGCTGCTGGACCGGCTGGAGCAGGAGGCCGAGCGCATCCTCGCCGCACCCGACGGAGCCGTCGAGAAGCACGAGCTGCCGCCCTGGACGCCGCCGCCCGCGCCGCTGCCCGCGCACCTCGCC
>NZ_SSDO01000216.1:0-9643 GCF_004794395.1 Microbacterium sp. K41
GTGCTGCGTCACCCCGAGTCCGAGCGGCGGGCTCCGCGCCGAGGCCGCCGACCCGCGCCCGAGGTCGTGCACGAGCGCGTGGGCGACCGTGTGTTCCAGGTCGACGCCGGCGGCTTCTGGCAGGTGCACCCGCGCGCGGCCTCGGTGCTCGACGCCGCCGTCTACGGGCTGCTCGACGGGCGGGTGGACCCGGGTGCGACGCACTACGACCTGTACGGCGGGGTGGGACTGTTCGCCCGCACGCTGGCGGATCTGGGCGGCACCGACATCGTCACCGTCGAGTCGAGCAGGCGGGCGACCGAGCACGCCAAGGTCAATCTCGCTCCGGTCGAGGTGTCGGCGGTGACCGCCAGGGTCGACCGTTTCCTCTCCGGCGCGTCGAGCCGCGGTCGTACGGGCGCCGTGGTGCTCGATCCGCCGCGCGCCGGTGCGGGTCGCGCGGTCGTCGAGGGTGTGCACGCGCTCGCCCCGGAGGCGGTCGTGTACGTGGCGTGCGACCCGGTGGCGCTCGCCCGCGACCTCGGCACGTTCCGCGAGCTCGGGTGGCGGGTGGGGACGCTGCGCGGCTTCGACCTGTTCCCGCACTCGCATCACTTCGAGGTCGTCGCGCTCCTCACCCGCTGACGGCGCGGCGACCCGCGAGCGGGACTCAGTAGGCTGTGGGCATGAGCACCGTCGCCCTCATCGACGACCACGAGTCCGTCCGCCTCGGTCTCGAGGCCGCGTTCGCCCGCGACGGGCAGACCGTGGTGTTCTCCGGCAGCACGGTGGGGTCGTATCTGACGTGGCGGTCCAGCGCGGTCGTGCCGCCCGCCGACGTGGTGGTGCTCGACCTCACCCTCGGTGACGGGACGACCGTGACCGAGAACGTCACCTCGCTGGTGGCAGACGGGGCGAGCGTGGTCATCCACAGCGTCGCCGACCGGCCGGCCGCGGTGCGGGAGGCGCTCGCGGCGGGTGCCGCCGGCGTGGTCAGCAAGTCCTCGGCCCTCGACGACGTGCTCGACGCGATCCGCACGGTCGCCCAGGGCGAGGCGTTGAACAATGTCGAGTGGGCGAGCGCGGTGGATGGCGACCGGGCCTTCGCGGATGCCCAGCTCTCCACGCGAGAGCGCGAGGTCCTGCGGCTGTATGCCACGGGGCTGCCGCTGAAGGCGGTCGCCGAGCGGCTCGGCGTCGCCTACTCCACCGCGAAGGAGAACATCACCCGCATCCGGGTCAAGTACGTCGAGGTCGGCCGGCCCGCCCCCACCAAGGTCGACCTGTTGCGACGGGCGATGGAGGACGGCATCGTGGCCGCCGACGGGGCGCCGAGTGCCCACTGAGCCGCTCAGCGTCCGCGACGCCTGGAGCAAGATCCCGTCTCCCGGCAGCGTGGAGAGCGGTTTCGAGCGCTTCACGTCGAAGCGGATGGAGCGGATCCTGGCGATCGTGGTGGCGCTGGGCTCGGCGGTGCTCGGCGTGCAGGCGCTCATCGCCGCGATCGCGACCCTGTCCAGGGCCGATGTGCCGCACATGCTCCTGCTCGTGGTCGTCTTCGTCCCGCTCATCGTCATGCTCGTGGCGTGCCTGGTCGGCCGCGCGGTACGCGTCGCCGCGGGGATCTTCGCGGTGGTCTACGTGGTCGCGCTCGCCGCGTGGCCCGTCGTCGTCGACCCCGCCGACAAGGTCGCCGGCGCGCAGCCCTGGATCTTCTTCCTGGTGAACGTCGGGGTGGTCGCCGCGATGCTGGCCTTCCCGCTGCGGCTGCAGTTCGCGTGGGCGGTGGGCGTGCCGTTCGTGTACGGCTACGTCCGGCTGGTGCAGGGCGGGTTCTCGCGCGAGTTCTGGGTCACGACCGCGTTCGACGTGTCGTTCACGCTGATCCTGGGCGTGGTCATCGTGTCGCTCGGCTGGATGTTCCGGTCGGTGGCGGGGGGCGTCGATGAGGCGAGGGGCACGGCGGTGGCGTCCTACGCCACTGCGGCCGCCGCGGCCGCCGCGGAGGAGGAGCGGGTGGCGATGTCGGCGCTCATGCACGACAGCGTGCTCGCCGCGCTGATCGCCGCGGAGCGTGCGGACGGGGAGAGGGCACAGGAGCTCGCGGTCGCGATGGCCAGGGAGGCGCTGACGCGGCTGGCCAACACGGAGGCCGCGGTGGCGGAGGAGGGCAGCGACGAACCGGTCGGCACCGCACAGATCGTCGTCGAGCTGCGCCGGGCGCTGTCGGAGCTCGGCGCGGACGCCATCGTCGAGGAGCGCGGAGGCATCGGCCTCATCCCCGGACGTGCCGCCAGAGCACTGGTGCTCGCGGCGCGGCAGGCGATCGGCAACGCGGTGACGCACGCGCACGGACGTGGACTGCACATCGTCGCGGAAGGCCACGGCGACGAGGGGATCGCGGTCACGATCTCCGACCACGGCCCCGGCTTCGACGTCGACGCGATCGGCCCCGACCGGCTGGGCATCCGCGCATCGATCCTCGCGCGCATGGCCGGTGTCGCCGGCACCGCGCAGATCGTGTCGGATGAGGACGGCACGACGGTCACGCTCGGATGGGAGCGCTCGTGAACCGGACGGTGCGCAGTGTCGCGACGTCGCTGGCCGTGGGCTTCGCGCTGTACTTCGTCGCGCGTGGTGTCTGGTGGATCGAGCAGCCGACGGCACCGCTGCTCATGGTGCTTGGTATCGGACTGTTCCTCGCGGTGGTCACCGTCGCGATCCTCGGGCATCCCGCGACCGTGCGGATGCCGCTGTGGACGTCGCTGCTCGCGCTGGCGGCGACCGCGGTGATCCCGGTCCTGGTCACCGTGTCCCTCGACCCCGCCGACCGTACGGCACCGTTCGCCACGTGGTACATCGGCGGCCTCGGGTTGCTGGCCGTCGTGTGCGTCGTTCGGCGGCGACCCGTCATCGGGTGGTCGGCCCTGGTGATCCTGGTCGCCACGGCGTCTGCGGCGCTCGGCGTCGGCGTCGCTCTGAACCTGGGCGTGGTCGGCTCGATCATGTGGGTGGTGGTCGCGCAGCTCCTGGTGATGTTCTGGGACAGGGCGGTCAGGGACACGGAGCGGCTCTCCGAGATCCAGCAGGCGGTGTCGGCCTGGCACGCCACGCAGCGCGTGCGGCAGCGGGAGCGGCGACTGCGCACGCAGTTCGCCCTCGCCGTCGCCGGGCCCGTGCTGAGTCGGGTCGTCGCCACGCGCGGTGCGCTGGACGAGGACGAGCGGCTGGAGGCGCGACTGGCGGAGGGGCGGCTGCGCGACGAGCTGCGCGGGGCGGACCTGCTGAACGACGACGTCCGCGATGCGATCGAGGCCGCCCGTCGACGCGGTGCATCGGTGACGGTGTTCGACGAGGGCGGGCTGGACGGCATCGGTGAGGATCGACGGATCGAGATCCGGGACGAGCTGGCGCAGGTGCTGCGCTCGGCGGGGACCGGCCGCATCATCATCCGCTCCGCCAAGGACCCCCTGGTGGCGGTTACCGTGGTGGGTCGTGCCGGACGGCGCGCAGCGGACGACGACTCGGTCGACCTGTGGCACGAGATCGTGCGCGAGGCGGGCAGCGAGCCCGCACGGCGGTCGTGAGGAGAGTGGGCGAGGGGCGGCGATATCGCCTGCCCCTCGCCGTGCGGACAGTTACCCGAAAACCGTCCGCTGGTGGCCGATCAACGTCTGTCTACCCTGGGACAGAGAGACCAGCCGAACGCGAAGCGTCCCCTTCAGTCTGCGGGGTCGTCAACACCTTGTCTGTAGGTATTTTGGGGGACACGCGCAGCGACGCGTGAGGAGGATCATCGAACGATGGGTACACGGCGGGGAACCAACCTTCCGCGGATGGGCGACTTCAACCAGTCGGTCATCCTCGAGGCGGTCCGGCATGCGGTCGATGGGCTGAGCCGTATCGAGCTGGCGCAGGTCACCGGGCTCTCGGCCCAGACCGTGACGAACATCACGCGCCGGCTGCTCGACGAGGGGCTCATCCGGGAAGCCGGTCGGACCATCAGCGGACCGGGCAAGCCGCGGGTCATGCTGCGGCTGGTGGAGGAGAGCAGGTTCGCGGTCGGCGTGCACCTCGATCCGGCGGTGACGACCTTCGTGCTGCTCGACCTCGCCGGGGAGGTCGTGCGGCGGTCGAGCATGGCGACGCCCGCTGAGGCCCCATCGTTGATCCTGGCCGATCTCGCGGCGCAGATCGAGGAGCTCGTCGAGGGCTCGGGAGTGCCGCGCGAGCGGATCGCGGGGGTGGGCGTGGCTGCTCCGGGACCGCTCGACGCCACCCGGGGCACGGTCATCGATCCTCCCAAGCTGCCCGGCTGGCACCGGGTGGCACTGCAGGACGATCTGGCGGCCGCGATCGGCTTGCCGGTCGTGCTGGAGAAGGACACCACGGCAGCGGCTGTCGGCGAGCTGTGGACGCGGCGCGGGCCGTCCGACGACTCGTTCGTGTTCCTCTATCTCGGTACCGGCCTCGGCGCCGCCGTGGTGCGAGACGGCGAGGCGGTGCGTGGCAGCACCCGCAACCTCGGGGAGATCGGGCACATCGTGGTCGATCCGGAGGGGCCGAGGTGTGCGTGCGGCTCGCGGGGCTGCGTCGACGTGGTGTGCACCCCCGAGGCGATCGTGGAACGGGCGGAGCGGCTCGGGGTTCTCGCCGGAGGTCGGCGCCCCGGGGACAGGGCCGCACTCGACGCGAGCCTCACCGAACTGTGTGTCAGGGCCGCGGCCGGGGAGGCGTCGGCGGGGGCTGTCGTGCAGCGTGCCGCCGAACACCTGGCGACGCTGACGCTCGTGCTCACGGACCTGCTCGACGTGGACCGGGTGGTGTTCGGCGGTCCGTTCTGGAGACGCCTCGCCGACCTGTCGCTGCCGGAGGTCGCCGCGCGGCTCGCGCGGTCCAGCGCGACGCGAGCCGTCCGGGCGCTCCCGGTGCAGAGCACGGTGGTGGGCGACGATGTCGGTGCGGTCGGCGCGGCGTGCGTCGTTCTCGATTCGATGCTCACGCCGCGCACGTCCGACCTGCTGCTGGGCCGGTGAACGTGCCTCCGGCCGAGCCCGTCAGCCTCGGCCGGAGAAGCGGCCCCAGGGGATGTCGCGGCGCAGGGGACGCCGGAGCGGGCGCTGCGTGCGTTCCCACGCGGAGACGCGCGGCTCGTCGACCGTCGCCTCCGCCTGTTCGGTGGCGTAGGCGTCTCCGATCACGGCGATGAGGGCGGCGAGCTCTTCCTCCGTCGCCGTGCCCCGGGTGATCTCGAGCATCGGAGGGGCCGCTGCCGTGCCCTCCGCCGCAGCGTCCTGCGCCGTCACAGCGGGATGTTCCCGTGCTTCTTGGGCGGCAGCTCGGCCCTCTTGCCGCGTAGAGCGCGCAGGGCCTTCGCCACGGACACCCGGGTGTTGGCCGGCTCGATGATGCCGTCGAGCTCACCCCGCTCTGCGGCGAGGAAGGGGGATGCGACGTTGTACGTGTACTCGTTCGCGAGTCGCGTCCGGACCGCGGCGACGTCCTCCCCGGCCTCCTCGGCCTTCTTGATCTCCCCGCGGTACAGGATGTTGACGGCGCCCTGGCCGCCCATGACGGCGATCTCGGCAGTCGGCCAGGCCAGGTTCACGTCGGCACCGAGCTGCTTGGATCCCATGACGATGTAGGCGCCGCCGTACGCCTTGCGCAGGATGACCGTGACGAGCGGGACCGTCGCCTCCGCGTACGCGTACAGCAGCTTGGCGCCGCGGCGGATCACGCCGGTCCACTCCTGGTCGGTGCCGGGAAGGTAGCCGGGCACGTCCACGAGCGTCACGATCGGGATGGAGAACGCGTCGCAGAACCGCACGAAGCGACTGGCCTTCTCGCCCGCCTCGATGTTGAGGGTCCCCGCCATCTGCGAGGGCTGGTTGGCGATGATGCCGACGGAACGTCCCTCGATGCGGCCGAAGCCGATCACGATGTTCGGCGCGAAGAGCGGCTGCACCTCGAGGAAGTCGCCGTCGTCGACGACGTGCTCGATGACGGTGTGGATGTCGTACGGCTGGTTGGGGGAGTCGGGGACGATCGTGTTGAGCGTGCGGTCGGCGTCGGTGGTCTCGAACTCGAACGCGCTCTCGTACGAGGGGAGCTCCGCCATGTTGTTGTCGGGCAGGAAGCCGAGGAGCGTGCGCGCGTAGTCGATCGCATCGTCCTCGTCCTCCGCGAGGTAGTGCGCCACGCCCGAACGCGTGTTGTGCGTGTAGGCGCCGCCCAGTTCCTCCATGCCGACGTCCTCGCCGGTCACGGTCTTGATCACGTCGGGACCGGTCACGAACATCTGGCTGGTCTTGTCGACCATGATGACGAAGTCGGTGAGCGCGGGGGAGTACACGGCGCCGCCCGCGGCCGGGCCCATGATGATGGAGATCTGGGGGATCACGCCGGACGCGCGGGTGTTCAGCCGGAAGATCTCGCCGTACTTCCCGAGCGCGACGACGCCCTCCTGGATGCGCGCGCCACCCGAGTCGAGGATGCCGATGCACGGCATGCCTCCGGCGAGGGCGAACTCCATGATCTTGACGATCTTCTCGCCCGCGACCTCGCCCAGCGAGCCGCCGAACGTCGAGAAGTCCTGGGAGTAGACCGCGACGGTGCGCCCGTGGATGGTGCCGACGCCCGTGACCACGGAGTCGCCGTAGGGGCGCGAGCGGTCCATGCCGAAGGCGGTCGTGCGGTGGCGCACGTACTCGTCGAACTCGACGAAGCTCCCGGGGTCGACGAGGAGTTCGATGCGCTCGCGGGCGGTCATCTTGCCCTTCGCGTGCTGCTTCTCCTTCGCCTTCGCCTCGGCGTCGACGACGGCCTCGGTGTAGCGGGCGCGGAGATCCGCGATCTTGCCGGCGGTGGTAAAGAGGTCGGGCTTGTCCGTCACGGATTCCACCCTAGCGTCGCCGTCGTCGCGTCCGTTGGATGCTCGGCACAACGGGTCGGGCGATCCTTTGGTGAGGTGCGCGCCCTGCCGTCACCGCTCGGCGGTGTCCGCACCCGGACGCTCGGGCAGGCTGTGGTCGCCCGCGACCTCGCCCTCGCCCTCGTCGAGCTCCGCGACCGCGTCCCCGCGACGTCGCCCCGCGACCTCGCCCATGCGGTGGCCCACCCAGCCCGCTCCACGAGCGACCGTTCCGGCTGCTCCCGCGACCGCGTTGCCGGCGTAGCGGGCTCCGCGGAGCATGCGCAGCTCCAGCTTCTCCGCACCCGGCACCGGCTCCAGCTCCGAGGGCAGATCGACGGGGGCTGCCCCGAACGCCCGGTGCGAGGTCGTCAGCACGCGGCGGCCCAGGAGGTGGTTGCCTGCCCCGCCGATCGCCGCGCCGATACCGAACGGCATGGCTTTGCCGACGAAGGATGCGCCGCCCTTCGCCGCGAACTGCTTCACGAACATGCTCTTCAACTGATCGACCAGCGGGCCGACGGCAGCACGAGGCAGCGACTTGGTCACGAGTTCGCCCCAGTACGCCGAGCGGCTGACCCCGCGCCCCGCGATCTGTCCCGCCAGCTGACCGACCAGGTCGACGCCCTCCTTGCCGAGCATCAACGTCATCACCAGCGCCCGCGCGCGGTCGGGGTTCCCGACAGCGATCCCATGGACCTCGGCCACCGACTGCGCGAAGAGCGCCGTGGACTCCACGAAACCGACCGTCTCCACGCCGGACAGCGCGAGTGTGACGCCGGTGCCGATCCCGGGGACCACCGCGGTCGCACCGACGGCGGCGCCGCCGGCCGTGACCGCCGCGAGGTACCGCCGCTCCAGGATGCGGATGATCTCCGCGGGCGTGGCGCGCGGGTGGCGAAGGCGGATGCTCCGGATGTGCGCCAGGACGAGCGGTCGCTGGATAGAGAGAACGCGGTCGAGGCCGCGCACCATCATCGGGTGTTCGGGTGAGCCGGTCGGCGGGATGCCTTTGTCCCACGGGGCGTCATCCGGCAGGGAGTGGATCTTGTGCACCTTGGGGGCCATGGCGCCGATCCTACGGAATTCCACCGCGAAAACACCGAGAGCCCCGGTCCGCGGGGGACAGGGGCTCTCGGTGTCGTGGAATCAGACGAAGAGGTTCGCGCGCTCCAGGTCTTCTGCGAAGTCG
This sequence comes from Microbacterium sp. K41, assembly GCF_004794395.1. NCBI lineage: Bacteria > Bacillati > Actinomycetota > Actinomycetes > Micrococcales > Microbacteriaceae > Microbacterium > Microbacterium sp. K41. The sequence goes on from NZ_SSDO01000216.1 coordinate 8,082, forward strand.
ACCTCGACCGCGTAGAGGTCCGAGACGTCCATCGGCTCGAGTAGCAGGCCGTCTTCGGCGATCGCGAGCTCGAGGCCGCGCTCGAAGTAGTCCTGGTCCTCGACGCGCTGCAGCTGACGCATGAACGCCTTCTTCTCGCGGGACGAGATGTAGTTGATGCCGACTGCCTCGCCGAGCCCGCCCTTGACGGTCTTGGACAGCTCCTTGATGTAGCCCTCGGCCGTGACCGTGTACTTGACCTCTTCGTCGCTCACCTTGGCGGTGTTGACGGTCACGAACGACTGGTCGCGCTCGATGTACTCCACCGCGCGGCCGAGGATCATCGGGTCGAACACGACGTCGCCGTTCATCCAGAGCACCCCGCCGCGGCCGGTGGCGCCGAGCGCGCGAAGGAGGCTCTTCGACGTGTTGGTCTCGTCGTAGCGGTCGTTGTGGACGTAGTTCACGTTCGGGAACGCCTCGATGATCGTCTCGGCGCGATAGCCCACCACGGTGGTGATGCGCGCGTCAGAGCCGAAGGCGGCGCGGATGTTGTCGTGCTGCTGGCGCATGATCGTGCGGCCGTCGTTGAGCTCGGTCAGCGGCTTGGGCAGCGCGCGGCCGAGTCGAGAGCCCATGCCGGCTGCGAGGATGACGGTCTGAAGAGTCACGAGTGCTCCTAAAGGAAGTTGTGTTCACGGCCGGTTCACCGACCAGACACTTCGTCGTGCCGGGAATCATGCTAGCGATTCCGCCTGGGAAGCCCGGGGCCCAGAGGTCCCTGTTGCCATTTCGTGACCGAGTACACACGCAACGCACAGCCTCGGCAACCCCCTTGCATTCCTCCTCGCGTTGCGGTCTGCATGTCGGATTGTCGCGTGGGGCCTTGGCTGGAAGCCGCCCATTGATACCGTAGGACGGTGACTTCCTCCCCTGACGACCGCACCGCCGAGGTGGACACGAACGAGACCCCTTCGGGAACGCCCGACGCCAGTGCGTCAGCGGCGGAGAGCGCGAAGAAGGCGACCGCCGCGACCGCGGCCAAGAAGCCACGTGCGCCTCGCCGCAGCACCACCACCGTGAAGAAGGCGACGGGCGGGGCGGCGGCGAAGAAGAGCGCCGACGAGAGCGGTGCGACGCCACAGCCCACGGGCGCGAAGACGGCGGCGTCGAAGACGTCGGCATCGAAGACGATTGCGTCGAAGACGTCGGCAGCGAAGACGACGGCATCGCAAGGCGCGGGATCGAAGGCCTCGTCATCGAAGGCCACGGCAGCGAAGACGACGGCATCGAAGACGTCAGCATCGCAAGCCGCGGGAGCGAAGGGCTCGTCATCGAAGGCCACGGCATCGAAGGCCTCGGCATCGAAGGCCACGGCATCGAAGGCGGCGGCGAAGACCTCCGCATCGGCGAAGAGCGTCAGCGCAACGACGGCACCGGCCAAGGCGGCCGCAGAAAATGCCGCCGCGTCGCTCGAGGTCGTGGTGGAGCCGACGCCCAAGGGCAGCGTTGATGCTTCAGCCGCGGCGCCCGCAGCGCGCAGCGCCGATGCGGCGCGACTCGCGGCGGCGAGGAACACGGCA
>NZ_SSDO01000217.1:0-5549 GCF_004794395.1 Microbacterium sp. K41
TAAGATAGAGAAGTTGCCCTGCGGGCCTGGTTGTGATGGCTGGGTCGTGGGAGCATCCGATCCTTGAGAACTCAACAGCGTGCACTTGTCAAATGCCAAATTATCCTCGTTCAGCTTCGGCTGGGTGAGAATTCCTTTGGATCAAAGACCAACTCCTTTTGGGGGTTGGCATTCGGATGAAGTCAGCAATGATGTCATCTCTTTGGTCAGTTTCAAACTCGCTGCGGCCTGGTTTTTCCCCGGGTTGTATGCAATTTCTTTTTACGGAGAGTTTGATCCTGGCTCAGGATGAACGCTGGCGGCGTGCTTAACACATGCAAGTCGAACGGTGAACACGGAGCTTGCTCTGTGGGATCAGTGGCGAACGGGTGAGTAACACGTGAGCAACCTGCCCCTGACTCTGGGATAAGCGCTGGAAACGGCGTCTAATACTGGATATGTGACGTGACCGCATGGTCTGCGTTTGGAAAGATTTTTCGGTTGGGGATGGGCTCGCGGCCTATCAGCTTGTTGGTGAGGTAATGGCTCACCAAGGCGTCGACGGGTAGCCGGCCTGAGAGGGTGACCGGCCACACTGGGACTGAGACACGGCCCAGACTCCTACGGGAGGCAGCAGTGGGGAATATTGCACAATGGGCGGAAGCCTGATGCAGCAACGCCGCGTGAGGGATGACGGCCTTCGGGTTGTAAACCTCTTTTAGCAGGGAAGAAGCGAAAGTGACGGTACCTGCAGAAAAAGCGCCGGCTAACTACGTGCCAGCAGCCGCGGTAATACGTAGGGCGCAAGCGTTATCCGGAATTATTGGGCGTAAAGAGCTCGTAGGCGGTTTGTCGCGTCTGCTGTGAAATCCCGAGGCTCAACCTCGGGCCTGCAGTGGGTACGGGCAGACTAGAGTGCGGTAGGGGAGATTGGAATTCCTGGTGTAGCGGTGGAATGCGCAGATATCAGGAGGAACACCGATGGCGAAGGCAGATCTCTGGGCCGTAACTGACGCTGAGGAGCGAAAGGGTGGGGAGCAAACAGGCTTAGATACCCTGGTAGTCCACCCCGTAAACGTTGGGAACTAGTTGTGGGGTCCATTCCACGGATTCCGTGACGCAGCTAACGCATTAAGTTCCCCGCCTGGGGAGTACGGCCGCAAGGCTAAAACTCAAAGGAATTGACGGGGACCCGCACAAGCGGCGGAGCATGCGGATTAATTCGATGCAACGCGAAGAACCTTACCAAGGCTTGACATATACGAGAACGGGCCAGAAATGGTCAACTCTTTGGACACTCGTAAACAGGTGGTGCATGGTTGTCGTCAGCTCGTGTCGTGAGATGTTGGGTTAAGTCCCGCAACGAGCGCAACCCTCGTTCTATGTTGCCAGCACGTAATGGTGGGAACTCATGGGATACTGCCGGGGTCAACTCGGAGGAAGGTGGGGATGACGTCAAATCATCATGCCCCTTATGTCTTGGGCTTCACGCATGCTACAATGGCCGGTACAAAGGGCTGCAATACCGTGAGGTGGAGCGAATCCCAAAAAGCCGGTCCCAGTTCGGATTGAGGTCTGCAACTCGACCTCATGAAGTCGGAGTCGCTAGTAATCGCAGATCAGCAACGCTGCGGTGAATACGTTCCCGGGTCTTGTACACACCGCCCGTCAAGTCATGAAAGTCGGTAACACCTGAAGCCGGTGGCCTAACCCTTGTGGAGGGAGCCGTCGAAGGTGGGATCGGTAATTAGGACTAAGTCGTAACAAGGTAGCCGTACCGGAAGGTGCGGCTGGATCACCTCCTTTCTAAGGAGCATCTGACACTTTCGGGTGTCCAGAACCCAGATCGAAGGCGTACGTTCTTCGCTGGGAGCTCATGGGTGGAACATTTGACATGGTGCGAAGGATTTTGTTCTTCTTCAGTACGCTGCTTCGGTGGTTGGAACGGGGAGGGTGACGGATGTCGCACCTGCACGCTGTTGGGTCCTGAGGGACCGGATGCGCTTTGACCTTCGGGTTGGAAGCATTTGGTTACTCTGGGCCTTTCGTTGTTTCCCCGGTGGGGAAGCGGTGAAGGGTACCGCCCGTACTTTGAGAACTACACAGTGGACGCGAGCATCTTGCAACTGATCTTCGGATTGGTTGCGCAAGATGATCTTAAAGATCATTAGTCAATTTCTGATCCCGCCTTCGGGTGGGGTCGAGTTTTTGATTCGAACTCATGTGATTTCAAGTCTTTAAGAGCAAACGGTGGATGCCTTGGCATCTGGAGCCGAAGAAGGACGTAGCAATCTGCGATAAGCCTCGGGGAACTGATAAGCAAGTTTTGATCCGAGGGTGTCCGAATGGGGAAACCCCGCTGGGCGGCGTGCCGACCTAGTGACTCCCGCCTGAATATATAGGGCGGGTAGAGGGAACGTGGGGAAGTGAAACATCTCAGTACCCACAGGAAGAGAAAGCAACCGCGATTCCGTTAGTAGTGGCGAGCGAAACCGGATCAGGCTAAACCGAGTGTGTGTGATATCCGGCAGGAGTTGCATATTCGGGGTTGTGGGACTCACCAGTCAGTTCTGCCGAGCTGGCGACGTTACAGAAGCGTATAGACGAACGGTCTTGAAAGGCCGGTCATAGAGGGTGCCAACCCCGTAGTCGAAATGCGTGTTCTGGCGTGGAGAGTATCCCAAGTAGCACGGGGCCCGTGAAATCCCGTGTGAATCTGTCAGGACCACCTGATAAGCCTAAATACTCCCAGATGACCGATAGCGGACAAGTACCGTGAGGGAAAGGTGAAAAGTACCCCGGGAGGGGAGTGAAATAGTACCTGAAACCGTTTGCTTACAAACCGTTGGAGCACCCCTGGTAGGTGTGACAGCGTGCCTTTTGAAGAATGAGCCTGCGAGTTAGCGATATGTGGCGAGGTTAACCCGTGTGGGGTAGCCGTAGCGAAAGCGAGTCTGAATAGGGCGATTCAGTCGCATGTCCTAGACCCGAAGCGAAGTGATCTATCCATGGCCAGGTTGAAGCGACGGTAAGACGTCGTGGAGGACCGAACCCACTTAGGTTGAAAACTGAGGGGATGAGCTGTGGATAGGGGTGAAAGGCCAATCAAACTTCGTGATAGCTGGTTCTCTCCGAAATGCATTTAGGTGCAGCGTTGCGTGTTTCTTGCCGGAGGTAGAGCTACTGGATGGCCGATGGGCCCTACAAGGTTACTGACGTCAGCCAAACTCCGAATGCCGGTAAGTGAGAGCGCAGCAGTGAGACTGTGGGGGATAAGCTTCATAGTCGAGAGGGAAACAACCCAGACCACCAACTAAGGTCCCAAAGCGCGTGCTAAGTGGGAAAGGATGTGGAGTTGCTCTGACAACCAGGAGGTTGGCTTAGAAGCAGCCACCCTTGAAAGAGTGCGTAATAGCTCACTGGTCAAGTGATTCCGCGCCGACAATGTAACGGGGCTCAAGCACGCCACCGAAGTTGTGGCATTGACATTATTGGTAGGCCTTCGTGGTCCAGCCGTGTTGATGGGTAGGAGAGCGTCGTGTGGCCAGCGAAGCGGCGGTGGAAACCAGCCGTGGAGGCTACACGAGTGAGAATGCAGGCATGAGTAGCGAATGACGTGTGAGAAACACGTCCTCCGAAAGACCAAGGGTTCCAGGGTCAAGCTAATCTTCCCTGGGTAAGTCGGGACCTAAGGCGAGGCCGACAGGCGTAGTCGATGGACAACGGGTTGATATTCCCGTACCGGCGAAGAACCGCCCAAGCTAATCCAGTGGTGCTAAACGTCCGAGCCTTCACATCGTCACCTTCGGGTGACACCGTGGAGGGGAGCACGTGACCCCATGCTGGTGCGGTTAGCGTATTAACAGGTGTGACGCAGGAAGGTAGTCCAAGCCAGGCGATGGTTGTCCTGGTGCAAGTGCGTAGGCCGAGTCATAGGCAAATCCGTGACTCATGAGGCTGAGACACGATGCGGATAAAAAGTGGATGATCCTATGCTGCCGAGAAAAGCATCGACGCGAGGTTCTAGCCGCCCGTACCCCAAACCGACTCAGGTGGTCAGGTAGAGAATACCAAGGAGATCGAGAGAATCGTGGTTAAGGAACTCGGCAAAATGCCCCCGTAACTTCGGGAGAAGGGGGGCCTTCGACGTATTAGGACTTGCTCCGAAAGCGTTTGGAGGCCGCAGAGACTAGTGGGTAGCGACTGTTTACTAAAAACACAGGTCCGTGCCAAGTCGCAAGACGATGTATACGGACTGACGCCTGCCCGGTGCTGGAAGGTTAAGAGGACCGGTTAGCCGCAAGGCGAAGCTGAGAATTTAAGCCCCAGTAAACGGCGGTGGTAACTATAACCATCCTAAGGTAGCGAAATTCCTTGTCGGGTAAGTTCCGACCTGCACGAATGGCGTAACGACTTCCCAACTGTCTCAACCGCGAACTCGGCGAAATTGCATTACGAGTAAAGATGCTCGTTACGCGCAGCAGGACGGAAAGACCCCGTGACCTTTACTACAGCTTGGTATTGGTGTTCGGTGTGGCTTGTGTAGGATAGGTGGGAGACTTTGAAGCGGTGACGCCAGTTACCGTGGAGTCATTGTTGAAATACCACTCTGGTCACTCTGGATATCTAACTTCGAACCGTAATCCGGTTCAGGGACAGTGCCTGGTGGGTAGTTTAACTGGGGCGGTTGCCTCCCAAAAAGTAACGGAGGCGCCCAAAGGTTCCCTCAACCTGGTTGGCAATCAGGTGGCGAGTGTAAGTGCACAAGGGAGCTTGACTGTGAGACTGACAGGTCGAGCAGGGACGAAAGTCGGGACTAGTGATCCGGCAGTGGCTTGTGGAAGCGCTGTCGCTCAACGGATAAAAGGTACCTCGGGGATAACAGGCTGATCTTGCCCAAGAGTCCATATCGACGGCATGGTTTGGCACCTCGATGTCGGCTCGTCGCATCCTGGGGCTGGAGTAGGTCCCAAGGGTTGGGCTGTTCGCCCATTAAAGCGGTACGCGAGCTGGGTTTAGAACGTCGTGAGACAGTTCGGTCCCTATCCGCTGCGCGCGTAGGAAGTTTGAGAGGATCTGACCCTAGTACGAGAGGACCGGGTTGGACGAACCTCTGGTGTGTCAGTTGTTCCGCCAGGAGCACCGCTGATTAGCTACGTTCGGGATGGATAACCGCTGAAAGCATCTAAGCGGGAAGCCGGCCTCAAGATGAGACTTCCATACCTTCGGGTGAGAGGCTCCCAGCCAGACTACTGGGTTGATAGGCCAGATGTGGAAGCACGGTAACGTGTGCAGCTGACTGGTACTAATAAGCCGATGACTTGATAACACACCGTTCGTTGGTGCTTGCGTCCACTGAGTGGTTCTCGATGTACGGTCGAGAACCACCTTCGATCACACACACGTGTGAACCTAGGTTTGATTGAAACATCAATAGTGTTTCGGCGGCCATAGCGTGAGGGAAACGCCCGGTCACATTCCGAACCCGGAAGCTAAGCCTCACAGCGCCGATGGTACTGCAGGGGGGACCCTGTGGGAGAGTAGGACACCGCCGGACTCCTTTTAGTCAA
>NZ_SSDO01000022.1:0-4579 GCF_004794395.1 Microbacterium sp. K41
GCGCCGCGCCGGCCTGCACGCCCATGACCGAGACGTGGTGGGCGACCACGTCGTGCAGCTCGCGGGCGATGCGCACCCGGTCGAGGGCGACGGCCTGCGCCGCCGTCACCTCGCGCTCGCGCTCCAGCTCGGTCGTGCGCTGCTCCAGCACCGACCGCTGCTCGGCGGCGGCCCAGGACCGTTCGCCGAAGTAGTACGCCCCGCCGAAGTAGAGCCCGTTGAGCAGGATCTGGATCAGCATGAAGGCGACGTAGGGCGACATCGCCCCGGCGACCACCTCGGCCTTGTCCGCCTCGCTGATCGCGTCGCGGTACATCGTGAGGAGCAGCCACACGAACATGCCGACGATGATCGCCACGCGCACGATGAGGGCGCGGCGCCGGTCGTTCATCCACGCGCCGACGGTGTAGAGGCCGATGAACATCGCGATGTTGCCGACGTAGATCTCCGGTACCCGGATCGTGACGGCCGCGAAGTAGGCGACGGACACGACCACGGCCACGGTGCCGGGCCAGCGTCGACGGAACGCGAGCGGACCGGACACCACGACGGCGTAGAGGAGGGCGGTCCACAGCGGGGCCTGCTCGTCGCCGTACACCTGGGCGATGGAGGAGAGCGCGGCGCTCAGGATCGCGCCGACGAACAGCACCCCGGCGAGCAGCAGGTCGCCGCGGCGGTCGCGCTCGGTCGGCGTGCGGGTGAAGGGCATCCCTCCACCGTAGGGCGGCGTTCGGCGGGGCCGCATCCCCCGGACGGCGGAGGCGGCGCGGAGGGGTCTTGACCACGCACTTGTTTTTTGCAAGTATCACCGCATGAGCCTCTTCCTCACCTGCCCGGTCGAGAGCGTCGAACGCGCGACCGCCTTCTACACGGCCATCGGCTGGACCCTCAACGAGGAGATGTCCGACCACAACGTGTCGTGCTTCGCCATCGCGCCCGGGCAGTACGTCATGCTTGGCAGCCGCGAGATGTACGCCAGCGTCGGCGGCGTCGACGAGCTCGTCGGCGGCCCCGACACCCCGTCCAAGGTCACCGTCTCGTTCGACCTCGGCAGCCGCGAGGCGGTCGACGAGCTGGTCGAGCGCGCGAGAGCGGCGGGCGGGCGCATCGGCGACACCGACGACTACCCCTTCATGTACCAGCGCCAGTTCGACGACCCCGACGGCTACCACTACTCGCCGTTCTGGATGAAGCCGGACGCCGACGCCGACGCGTGAGCGACCTCGGTGCCGCGCTCGGCGTGGTCGGGGCGCGCTGGGCGCTGCTGATCGTGGAGCGGCTGCTCGACGGACCCCAGCGCTACGGCGATCTGCAGCGCGACCTCGGAGTCCCCACGAACATCCTCGCCACGCGCCTGCGCGAGCTGGAGGCCGCCGGGGTGCTCGCGCGACTGCCGCTCCGGCACAACACCCGGGCGTACGCGCTCACCGACCGCGGGCTCGCACTGCGGGAGGCGATCGAGGCGCTGCGGGCGTGGGGTGCCGCGGAGGAGGATGAAGTTCCCTCGACGAGAACGGAGAAGTGACATGAGCGAAGACGCACCCGGTCGCATCCTGATCGACCTGTTCAGCACCCTCGACGGCGTGGCCCAGGGCCCCGGCGGCGTGGGGGAGGACACCTCGGGCGGATTCCGGTTCAGCGGATGGCAGGCCGGTTACCCCTCACCCGGCATGGGCGCCGAGGTCGACGCGGGCATGCGGGGCCTCGACGCGCTGCTGCTCGGCCGCCGCACCTACGACATCTTCGCCTCGTACTGGCCGCAGCACACCGACGGCGAGGAGGGCCACATCGGCCGGCTCTTCGACGCGGTGCCGAAGTACGTCGCGTCGCGGAACCCCGACCTCGCGCTCGACTGGCAGGGCAGCTCGCGCGTGGGCGACGACCTGGCCGCCGAGATCGCCCGCCTGCGCGCGACCCACCGGGAGGTGCATGTGATCGGCAGCATCGACTTCGTGCACACCCTGCTCGCCGAGGGGCTGTTCGATCAGCTCAACCTGTGGGTGTACCCGCTGCTGCTCGGCACGGGGAAGAAGGTGTTCGACGACGCAGCGCTCCCGTCGGTGCTGCGACTGCTCGAACCGCCGGTCGTCGATGACGCGGGCGTGATGCTCCTCCGCTACGGCCGCACCGATCGCACCCCGGAGGTCGGCACGTTCGGCGCCTGAGGCGGGTCAGCTCAGCAGTCGCTCGATCACGCGCGCGACGCCGTCCTCGTCGTTGGTCGCGGTGACCTCGTCGGCGGCGTCCCGCACCACGGGCTCCGCGTGCGCCATCGCCACCCCGAGCCCCGCCCAGCGGAGCATCTCGACGTCGTTCAGCGCGTCGCCGAACGCGACGACCTCGGCGCGGTCGATGTCCAGGTGCGCACACAGCCGCGCGAGCCCGGTCGCCTTCGTCACGCCCTCGGCCATCACCTCCACGAACGGCGCACCGGACAGGGTGGCTTCGAAGCCGGTGAGCCCGAGCGAGCGCAGCGTGTCGAACAGTGCGGCGGGTGCGAGCTCCGGGTGGCGGATCACGAGCTTCAGGCTCGGCGCCGCGAGCACCTGCTCCAGCGGCACGCCGCCCATCGTCGCCGGATCGCGCTTGTGGTCGGACAGGCTCGCTATCGCCGCGTAGCCGTCCTGCGCGACGAAGGTCTCGCCGCCCTCGCGCACGCTCGCGAACAGCAGCCCGGGGATGCTCGCGCGGAGGGCATCGGCGAGCGTGCGGATCGTGTCGGACGGCAGCTCCTCGGCGAACAGCATCCGTCCGTCGCCGAGGTGCACCGCGTAGGCGCCGTTGCTGCACAGCGCCCACCCGTCGAATCCGGCGTCGGCGGCGATCGCGCGCAGTCCGATCGGCTGGCGCGCGGTGACGGGCACCACGGGGATGCCCCGTTCCCGCGCCGCGTCGAGCGCCGCGCGGGTGCGCGGTGTCACGGAGGATGAGGGGTCGAGCAGCGTGCCGTCGAGATCGGTCGCGATCAGTCGCACGTCGTCGCGCTCCGTCAGGAGAAGATCATCGGCAGGTCGTCGTCGGCGTCTGCTCCGCCGAAGTCGAGGTCCACCACCACGGGCACGTGGTCGCTGGGCTGCTCGCCCTTGCGCTCGTTGCGATGGATCGAGGCGCCGGTGACCGCGTCGGCCAGCGTCTTCGAACCGAGGATGAAGTCGATGCGGATGCCCTCGTTGCGCGGGAACTTGAGCCGCTGGTAGTCCCAGTAGGTGTAGCCCTCGGGCAGCAGCGGGCGCACCACATCGGTGACACCGGCATCGGCCAGGGCGAAGAACGCCTCACGCTCGGCGGGCGAGACGTGCGTCGAGCGGCCCACCACGATGTCGGGGTCGCCGTTGTCGTGGTCGAACGGGATGATGTTGAAGTCGCCGACGAGGGCGAGCGGCAGGTCGGGGTTCGCCGACAGCTCGGCCGCGGTGGACTGCCTCAGCTGCTCGAGCCAGTGCAGCTTGTACACGTAGTGCGGGTCGTCGAGGGAGCGCCCGTTCGGCACGTACAGGCTCCATACGCGCACGCCGTCGACCATCACCCCGAGCGCGCGCGCCTCCTGCGGAGCGTCGGGGCCCTCGTGACCCTTGGCGAAACCGGGCATCCCGTCGAACGCGGTGCGCACGTCGGTGACGGGCAGGCGGCTGGCGATCGCGACGCCGTTCCACTGGTTCAGGCCGTGCACCTCGACGTGGTAGCCGGCCTCCTCGAAGGGGGCGAAGGGGAACTGCTCCGGCTTGCACTTCACCTCCTGCATCGCGAGCACGTCGATGTCTTCACGGACGGCGAACTCGACGGTGCGGGCGACACGGGTGCGGATGGAGTTGACGTTCCAGGTGGCCAAGCGCATGCGTCCAGCCTAGTTGCGGCCTCCTACACTGGATGCCGTGACCGCACTCGACGCAGACCGCCAGACCCTCCTCGACCTCATCACCGACGAGGCGGTGTTCCACGGCGACTTCACCCTCTCCAGCGGCAAGAAGGCCACCTACTACGTCGACATGCGCAAGCTCACGCTCGACCACCGCGCCGCTCCCGCCATCGGCCGGATCATGCTCGACCTGATCGCCGACCTCGACGTCGTCGCGGTCGGCGGTCTCACGCTCGGCGCCGACCCCATCGCGAACTCCGTGCTGCACGCCTCGGTCGGCACCGACCGTCCGCTCGACGCGTTCGTCGTGCGCAAGGAGCCCAAGGACCACGGCCGCGGCCGTCAGATCGAGGGCGCCGACGTGAAGGGCAAGCGCGTGGTCGTGCTGGAGGACACGTCGACCACCGGGCAGTCCGCGCTCAAGGCCGTCGATGCGCTGCGCACGGAGGGCGCCGAGGTCGTGGCCGTCGCCGTGATCGTCGACCGCAAGACCGGAGCGCAGGCGGCCATCGAAGCCGAGGGGCTGGAGTGGCGCGCCGCGTTCGACCTCGACGACCTCGGGCTCGACCCGCAGTGACCCGCTACGCCCTGGCCGTCGACGTCGGCGGCACCAAGATGGAGGCCGCCCTCGTCTCGGCGGACGGCGTGCTCGTCGAAGGCAGCCGCAGCCGCCAACCCACCGGGCGCGAGCCCACGCCCCCGGCCCTCGCCGCCGCGGTCGAC
>NZ_SSDO01000218.1:0-225 GCF_004794395.1 Microbacterium sp. K41
GACGACGCCGCGACGGCCGACGACGCCGCGACCCCCGACGACGCCGCGACCACCAACGACGCCGGCCCCGCCGACGACGCGGCGCCCGATGCGACGCTCGTGCCCACCGAGGCCACGCTCGCGCCGCCCGTGGACGAGTTCGACCACCTGTGGGGCGCGACCGTGCACACGCCGATCGAGGCCGCCGCGGTGCGTCCGAGCGAGGAGCCCGAGTCCGCTCCGGCC
>NZ_SSDO01000219.1:0-2922 GCF_004794395.1 Microbacterium sp. K41
AGGAATCCTGGTCGGCCCTCCCCGCCCCGGGCGCGGCCCCCCGCCGGCTGCTCGCCCTCGTCGACCCCGCACTCACCGACGACCCGTCCCCCCTCCGGGCCGCCTGGACGAGCAGCCGCGGTCTCACGGATCCGCGGGCCGAAGGACGACTGCGGGAGGCCCTGGCCGACGAAGGCGTTCCGGCGGGCGCTCCGGATCAGGCGGATGCCGTCGCGGTCGTGCTGGTACCGGGAGCGGCAGCGGCCGTGCAGTTCGCCGTGCACCTGCGCGAGGACCGCCCGCACCTGCCCCTGGCCTTCGAGTCGGGACGCGTGACCGTGGGCCCGCTGGTGATTCCTGGCGAGACGCCGTGTCTCAGCTGCCGCGACATCGAGGACACCGAGCGCGACCCCGCGTGGCCCCTCGTGCACAGTCAGCTGATCGGGCGCGACCCCGGGCGCATCCCCGCGTCGCGAGTCGGCGAAGCCGCTCGACTCGCGGCCGTCCTGCTCGCCTCGTCCGACCCCGCCCGGCTCGTGCGGGTCAGCGCCGACGGGCGGCGCGTGTGGCGTTCGGTGTCGTTTCGCGCAGAATGCCTGTGCCGCGAGCCGTCGTCCCCATCTCGGCCAGGAACCGCGACGGTGCCCGCTCCCCTCGACCTGCCGATCGCGACCAGGAGATCTCCAGCGTTCGCGCGGCCCGCGTGACGCCCACATACGCCAGCCGCCTCTCCTCGTCGATCGCCTCGAACGTCGTGGCGTAGGAGATCGGCAGCGCGCCCTCCGCCCAGCCCGCGAGGTACACGTGCGGCCACTCGAGGCCCTTCGCCGCGTGCAGCGTGGACAGGGTCACGGTGCGCAGCGTCGGCTCGTGCTGGTCCTTCGCCCGCGCCATCAGCGCGTCACTGAACGACCGCAGCGTCTCGTCGGGTCCCGCCTCCTCCGCCAGGCGCAGGATCGCCCGGCGCGCCTCCCAGCCGTCGCGCTGCGCACCACCCGCGGCGGGCGGCTCCTCCGTCAGACCCAGCTCCTTCAGCACGCGGCGGACACCGGGCAGGAAGCCATGCTCGGTCGGGGCCACGGCCGCGGCCCGCAGTGCGAGGATCGCCTGCCGCACCTCCGGCATCGCGAAGAACCGGGTGCCGCCGAGCACCGAGGTGGCGATGCCCTCCGCGGCGAGCGCCTGCTGCAGCACGGCCGACTGGGCGTGGGCGCGGTACAGCACCGCGATCTCGGCGGGCGAGGCTCCGGCCGCGATCCGGGCAGCGACACCGGCCGCGATGCCCGCCGCCTCGTCGGACTCCGAGTCGTACGCCGTGACGGTCGGGGCGTCCGCAGTGAACTGTTCGCGGGCCGGGACGAGCTCGAGTGCGCCGGGTCGACCCCGCATCAACGCATTGGCCGCCGTCAGGATGGGCTCCTGCGACCGGTAGTTGGTCTCCAGTCGCACAACCGTGGCATCCGGGTGGCGGCGCTCGAACTCGAGCAGGAACCGCTGCTCGGCGCCCGCGAAGGAGTAGATCGTCTGGCTTGCGTCGCCCACCACGCAGATATCGCGGCGGTCGCCCAGCCACAGCTCGAGCAGTCGGTTCTGCAACGGGGAGACGTCCTGGAACTCGTCGACCGTGAAGTGGCGGTACTGCTCGTGCACCGAGGCCGCGACCCGCGGCTCCGCCTCGAGCATCCCGGCGCACGCGAGCAGCACATCCTCGAAGTCGAGCTGATGCCGCTCGTCCTTCAGCGCCTCGTAGCCGCGCATCAGCTCGACGAGCTGTCCCGCGTCGATCCCGCTGACGGGTCGGCCGAGCTCCGCGTACCGGTCGATCGACAGCATCGACACCTTGCGCCACTCGATCTCGGAGGCGATGTCGCGCAGGGTCGCCGTGCTCGGTCGCAGGCGCAGCGCGTCGGCCGCCTGCCCGAGCATGCGCACCTTGTTGTCGATGATCGACGGCGCGGGCGAGCCAGCCAGCGTGGGCCAGAAGAAGTTCAACTGCGCGAGCGCCGCCGCATGGAACGTGCGAGCAGCGACGCCCTCCACGCCCAGGGCACGAAGGCGTCCGCGCAGCTCGCCGGCCGCCTTCGCCGTGAACGTCACCGCCATCACGCGCGACGGCGAGTACGCGCCGGTGTCGACGCCGTGGGCGACGCGGTGCGTGATCACACGGGTCTTACCCGTCCCGGCCCCCGCGAGCACGGCGACGGGTCCCCGCAGGACGGAGGCCGCTGCCCGCTGCCGCTCGTCCAGGGCGTCGAGTGCGCTCACGCGCGCTCCTCGTACCACTGCACGATCAGGGCGCGCGCGATCGACGCGGGGCCGGGGAGACCGACCGGCCCCTCCCCCGCGAGCGCGGAACCGATCTCCTCGCGCGTGAACCAGCGCACGTCGATGATCTCCTCGCCGTCCGCGCGGGCGGCCGCCTCGTCCTCGACGACGGCCCGGAATCCGACCATGAGCGAGCGGGGGAACGGCCACGCCTGCGAGGAGACGTACCGCACGTCGGAGAGACGCACGCCCGACTCCTCCTCGATCTCCCGGTGCACCGTGGACTCGAGGGACTCGCCCGCCTCCGTGAAGCCCGCGAAGCACGAGTACATGCGGCCGCCCCAGTTGGCGTTCGCCCCGAGCAGCAGCCGCTCACCGTCGGCGCTCTCGACCGCGACGATCACCGCGGGATCCGTCCGGGGGAAGTGCTCGCGCCCGCACACCAGGCAGCGGCGCGACCAGCCGGCCTGACGCAGCTCGGTACCGCCGCCGCAGGTCGGGCAGAACGGCGCGTCGCGCAACCAGCCGGCGAGCGCGACGGCTCCCACCAGCACCTCCGACTCCCCGGCGTCGATGCGGCCCCCCAGGTCGCGCAGCCCGAGCCAGATCTCGTCCGGAGCAGCGTCGAGGGCGTCGGTCTCCGGCGGCGCGGCGGCCAGGAGCAGCACCGCGCCGTCG
>NZ_SSDO01000220.1:0-1399 GCF_004794395.1 Microbacterium sp. K41
CTGCCGCACGCGCGGCGCGCGCATCCACCGCCATCGCCGGGTCCCGACGAGCCGTCCGATCAGGTAGCAGCAGGCGTCACCGACGGCGGCGGCCGCGGCGGCGCACAGAACCACGGCCCAGAGCGGAGGACTGCCCGTCGCGACGGCCAGTGCGCCGAGTGCCGTCACCGCGATCTCGCCGGGGATCACGACGACGAACGCGTCACCCAGTACGAGCAGGCTCATGACCACGAGGCTCCACGGGCTCGCGAGGGCGTCGGCGAACAGATCGGTCGGCACGACGCCCAGCGTGCACGGCGCGGGTGAACGGCAACCGACGGGAAGCTGGCCGGTGACCCCCGGTCCAGCATCCGGTGAACATCTGGTGCACCGGGCCGTTTCCAGGCGGTGGCCGCCCGAGCCGCGGCCATCCTGTGGGTGTGAGAGTCGCGATCGTCACCGAGTCCTTCCTTCCGCACATGAACGGCGTGACCGGATCCGTGATGCAGATCCTCCGCCATCTCGAGCGCCGTGGACACGAGGCGCAGGTCATCGCGCCGGCGGCGGAGGGCATGCCGCGCGAGCTCCACGGCGCTCGGATCACGGCGGTGCCGAGCATGCCCCTTCCCGGCTACCGCGACGTGCGGGTGGGCGCGTCCGCCCCGGCGCGGATCATCGCGAGCTGGGCCGACTTCCGACCGGACGTGGTGCACCTGGCGTCGCCGTTCGCCCTCGGGTGGCGGGGCGTGCTCGCGGCGGAGCGGCAGGGAGTCGCCGCGGTGGCCGCATACCAGACCGATGTCGTGTCCTACGCCGAGCGCTACCGCGTGGCCGCGACAGCGGGGATCGCGCAGGCGCACGTCACCCGGCTCCACCGGCGGGCCACCCTGACGCTGGCTCCGTCTGCCGAGTCCGCCCGACAGCTCGCTCAGCTCGGCGTCGACCGCCTCCGCCGCTGGGGGAGAGGCGTGGACGCGGAGCGGTTCCATCCGACGCGCCGCGACCCCGCTCTGCGTGCACGGTGGGGTGAGCAGACCGTGATCGGCTATGTCGGGCGTCTGGCCCCGGAGAAGCAGGTGGAAGACCTGGCCGTGCTCGCCGGGATCCCCGGTACCCGTCTCGTCGTGGTCGGCGACGGCCCGAGCCGTGGGCGCCTGGAGCACCTTCTCCCTGACGCCCTGTTCCTGGGCCACCTCGACGGCGACGCGCTCGCCGCGGCCCTGGCGTCGTTCGACGTGTTCGTGCACACGGGGGAGAGCGAGACCTTCGGGCAGACCCTGCAGGAAGCGCACGCGAGCGGCGTCCCCGTCGTCGCGACGGGGCGCGGGGGACCGCTCGACCTCGTACGCAGCGGAGTCGACGGCTGGCTCTACCCTCCCGGTGACCTGCGGGAGCTGCGCCGGCGCGTGGGCGAGCTCGC
>NZ_SSDO01000221.1:0-16665 GCF_004794395.1 Microbacterium sp. K41
CCCCGGACTCCACGTGTCGCTCGCGGAGCGCGGCGCCCACCTCGGCTACGACGGCTTCGCCCGTCCGCGCACCCGATCCGACGCGGAACTGCTGGCCCTGACCGCCGCCGTGGTGGAACGCGGCGCGGGCGACCGCATCGTGCTCGGCGGCGACGTCGCCCGGCGCACGCGGTACATCGCCTACGGCGGGATGCCCGGGCTCGCCTACCTCGGCGACCGGTACCTGCCGCGACTGCGCGACGCGGTCGGCGATGCGGCCGTGCAGCGTATGCTCGTGCACACGCCCGCACGACTGCTCACCCTCGACCACTGAGACCGCGCCGCCCGACGCCGTCTCGCCGCCTCCACCCGAGGAGCCCCCATGACCGAACCCACCATCCTGCACGCCGTCTTCACCGCGAAGCCCGGGGCAGCCGACCGGGTCGCCGCACTCCTGCGGGAGTTCGCCGAGATCGTCCGCGCCGAGGAGGGCAACGTGGTGTTCGACGCCACGCGACTCGTCGACGACCCCGACCGCTTCTTCGTATACGAGGTGTACCGCGACGAGGCCGCGTTCCAGGAGCACCTCGCGGCGTCCGCCGGGGTCCCGTTCAACGCCGCGCTGCAGGAGCTGATCGTCGAGCCGGCCTCGATCCTCACCTTCCTCCGCCGCGTCTGACCCCCTGTCCGAGGTGCGCGCGCGGGCTCCTGTGGACAACCCGGACCGACGCGCCGGCGTTGCACGTACCGTGGCCCGGTGACTCGTCCCCACTCCCTTTCGACGCGCGCCCTCGCCGCCCTCGCCGTCTCCCTCGTCCTGCTCACCGGCTGCACTGCCGATCCGAAACCCTCCCCGTCTCCGACGCCGACCCCGCTGTTCGCCTCGAAGAAGGACGCCTTCGCCGCCGCCGAGGCCACCTATCGCGCCTACAACGACGCCCTGAACCTCGTGGATCCAGCCGATCCAGCCACCTTTGAGGCCGTCTTTGAGAGAACGACGGGCGACTTCCAAGCAGTGGATCGCAAGAACCTCTCCGTGATGCACGCCGAGGAACTGACAGTCTCGGGCGCGAATACCGTCGTGGCATTTCACCCCCTTCGAACGACGGCCACATACGACGAGGTCCGCGCCCGCATCTGTGTCGACGTCAGCTCGGTCCAGATCGTCGATGCACGCGGAGCGTCCAGAGTGGCGCAGGATCGAGCGCCGATCTATGTGGCAGATGTGACGTTCGTCTGGTCCGACGACGCATATCTGATCTCCCGCGCATCGAAGGCAGATGACTCGTCATGCGGCTGATCGCCTCCGTCGCCTTGGCCTGTTGCCTGCTTGCTTCAGCGTCGGATCACGACGACGGCGAATCAACCGCGGGCACGTCGTTCATGGCAGGCGCAGAGGGACGACAGCTCACCGTCACCGCAACCCAGACCACCCCCGCACCGCGTGGCACCACCGCTCCCCGCGGTCGGAAGAACGGCAGCGCCGCGCCGAAGCCGGCCGACCCGTGCGCCACTGTGCCGTACCCGTACAAGGCTTCGTGCGGGATCTACGGTGTCCGTGTCACCAGCGCCGACGGCGACCCGCTCACCATCTCGGATCTCGCCCGGTTCGCTCCCGAGCCGGTCGCCACGGCGGCCGAGCCGGGTGGGGTCGGGGTCGCCGGGCTTCCGACGAACTTCGTCACCGCCGCGACCGCGCACACGCAGCAGGGCACCATCCTCGACCTGGCCGTCACGGTGCGCTTCACCCCCATCGCGTTCGACACCACGTTCGGCGACGGCACCAGCGCCACCACCGCCACCGGGGGCCGCACCTGGGCCACCGCCCACCAGCCGCAGTTCACCCCGACTCCGACGAGCCACCTCTACCGCGACCGCGGCACCTACACCGCCGTCACCACGGTCCGCTACACGGCAGAGGTCGACCTGGGCAACGGCTGGTTCCCCGTCGCGGGAGAGCTCTCGGTCGCCGGGCCCGCCCAGAGCATCCGCATCTACGAGGCCACGTCCGCTCTCGTCCGCTACACCTGCGACGAGCAGCCCACCGCAGCCGGCTGTTGATTCCCGTCCCGTCGCCGTCGCACGGAGCGTCGAAGGAGACCGCCGGGATGTCCTTCGATCTCCGCTGGGCGGTTCGACTCGGCAACGGGCACCTGCGCGAGGATCAACAACACGGTTGCAATCCCGTCAGCTCGGCAGTCGCGGGTCCCGGAGCGATGCGATCGCCTGGACCAGGCTCTCGTGGATGTAGTCCAACTCCGGCGATGTGAAGCTCGACCAGTCCTCGGCGGTGTCGGCGCCATCCGTGGACCAGGCCTCGTCTTCACCGCTCGTGTCGTCGGTCTGCTCCTGGGCGGCGTGCCGGTAGACCCACCAGAGGTTGCCCGAGGGGTCGACGAACCGCGCAAGCGTGTCACCGAAGAAGTCGGTCGGTGTGGTCACGACGCGGGCGCCGAGGGCGACGGCCCGCGCCAGCGTTGCCTCCACGTCGACGACGTACACCTGGAGGAACCCGGGGGTGAACGGCCAGTCCGGCTTGCGGTCGGCGACCGTGATCATCGAGTCCCCGATGCGCAGCTCGGAATGCAGGATCAGGCCGTCGGTGTCGAGCGTTCGCGCCTGGGGCACATCCGAGGCATCGAAGACCTCGATCACGAAATCGATGATGCGGGCGGCATCGTCGGTCATGAGGAAGGGGTTGACGGTGTTCGACCCGGCAGGAACGGGAGCAGGTGTGGGCATGGTGCATCCTTTCGTTCCGCACAGGATGCCGTGCACCGCGGTCAGATCCTGTCCTGATGATCCTCCGTCCCGGAAACACGAAGCCCCCCGCCGCAAGGCGAGGGGCTCCGTGGTTCAGCGGGGTGTCACTCGTAGAGCACCGCGGCGATCTTGTCGTCGTCGATGTTGTTCTTGTCGTACCAGTAGGAACCGGTGTCGTAGAACTCCTCGACGTCGTCGCCGTTCGCGGCGTCGTATGCGGCCTGCACGACCTGCGCGCCGATGCCGATCGGGTCCTGCGTGATGGCGCCGGCCATGGTGCCGTCCTTGATCGCGTTGATCTGCGCGGCGCCGGAGTCGAAGCCGACGATGGTGATCTTGCCCTTCTCCAGGCCCAGCTCGTTGACGGCGTTCACGACACCGATCGCGGAGCCCTCGTTGGTGCCGTAGATGCCCTTGAGGTCGGGGTGGGCGGCGATCAGCGTCTTGGCGATGTCGGCCGACTTGAGGTGGTCGCCGTCACCGTACTGGATGTCAACGATCTCGATGTCGGGGTAGTCCGACTCGATCTTCTCGACGAAGCCGTCGCGACGCTCGACACCGGTCGAGTTGATCTGCGAGTGGCCGACGATCGCGACCTGCCCCTCGCCGCCGATCAGCTCGGCCATGTGCTCGGCCGCGAGCGCACCGGCGACCTTGCTGTCGGTCGCGGAGAGGCTCAGGCCCACGTCGCCGTCACACGGGGCGTCGAAGTAGACCACCGGGATGTCCTTCGACTTCGCCTGCTCGAGCGGGGCGACGCACGCCTCGGGGTCGAGCGCGGCGTAGGCGATGGCGTCGGGGTTCTTGTCGATCGCGGCGGTCAGCATCTCGAGCTGCTGCGCGATCTCGGTCTCCGCGGCGGGGCCCTCGAACGTGATCTTCACGCCGAGCTCCTCGGCCTTCTGCTCCGCACCCTTCTTCACGGCCTGCCAGAACTGGTGCTGGAAGCCCTTCGAGACGAGCGCGATGTACATCTCGCCGTCGCCGCTGCCGCTGCCGGAGCCGGAGCCTTCCTCGATGACGTCGCCGCCATCGCCGGCACAGCCGGCGAACACGAGCGCGGAAGCGGCCACGAGGGCTGCGAAGGCGGTCTTCTTCCCGAATTTCATGAAAACTCCATTGTTTGAGTACGAGCCGGATGGTTCTGTGTGATGCCGGCCAGGGCCGGCTGTGGGACATTCCTGGTGCCTGTGCGGAGGGACTCCGCGGGTCCGGCCGGGGCCGGGTGGGGCGGCGGCGGGCACGGGTTTCGCCGCCGCCCTGGTCTCAGGTGCGCTGCCGGTTGCGCAGCGAGTCGAGGAAGACCGCCAGCAGCACGACCACGCCGACGACGATGTTCTGCCACTCGGTCTGGATCGACATGATGCGCAGTCCGTTCACGAGCACACTCATGATCAGCGCGCCGATCACGGTGCCGAGGATCGAGCCGCGTCCGCCGAGGAGAGAGGTGCCGCCGATGATGACGGCCGCGATGGCCTGCAGCTCGTACCCGGTGCCGATCTGCGGCTGGGCGGAGTCGAGGCGCGAGGCGATCACGATGCCGGCGACTCCGGTGAAGGCCCCGGCGAACATGTAGATGAGGATCGTCCAGCGGCGCGTGTTCACACCGGAGAGGCGGGTGGCCTCCTCGTTCGAGCCGATCGCGAAGGTGTAGCGGCCGAGGAGCGTCTTCGACAGCACCAGCCACGCCACGATCGCGAGGGCGGCCGTGATGAGCACGGCGTTCGGGATGCCGGGGATGATCACGCCGAGCGCGATCTTCTTGAAGTCGGGCGCCGAGGTCGAGAAGTAGATCGGCGCGACGTTCGAGATGACGAGGGCGAGGCCGCCGGCGATCATCATCATCGCGAGCGTGGCGATGAACGGGGGAAGGCGGAGGAACGTGATGTTCACACCGTTGATGAGGCCCATCAGCACACCGGTCGCGATGCCGCCGATCACGCCCAGCCAGACAGGGAGGCCGAGGTTGGTGACGATCACGCCGGTCATCACGGCGCACAGGGCCATGCCGGTGCCGATCGACAGGTCGATGCCGCCCGTGATGATGACGAACGTGGTGCCGAGGGCGAGGATGCCGATGACCGCGGTCGACAGCAGCACGGTGGCGATGTTGCTGAAGGTGAAGAAGTTGGGGCTGGCGATCGAGAAGAAGATGACCAGCACGATCAGGGTGCCGAAGGCCAGCGACTGCTGGAACTGGCGCTTCAGGAATCCGCCGATGTCGCGCTTGTCGGTGTTCTCGTTCACGGCCGTCTGGATGATGGTCGTCGTCGACCCTCCGGGCTGCTGTGGGGTGCTCATCAGTCTTCCTCCCCGTGGGCTGCGAGTTGCATGATCTTCTCCTGGCTGGCTTCCTCGTTGCGGAGCGTCCCGGTGATGCGCCCGTTCGCGAACACGGCGATGCGGTTCGCGACGCGCAGGATCTCGGGGAGCTCCGACGAGATGACGATGATGGACTTGCCGCTGTCGGCGAGCTGCTGCATGAGGCGGTAGATCTCCTCCTTCGCGCCGACGTCGATGCCTCGCGTCGGCTCGTCGAAGATGAGGATGTCGCAGTCGCGCATCAGCCACCGGGCGATGACGACCTTCTGCTGGTTCCCTCCGGAGAGCAGCTTGACGACCTGGTTGACCGAGGGGGTCTTCACGCGCAGCTGCTGCACGTACTCCTTGGTGCGGTTCTTGGCCTTGCCGTCGCCCATCCAGCCGATGCCGTTGGCGTAGCTGCCGAGCGAGGCGAGCACGGTGTTGAACGTGACGTCCTGTTCGAGCATGAGCCCGAGCAGCTTGCGGTCCTCGGAGAGGTAGCCCACGCCGTGCTTGACCGCGTCGGCGGGCTGGGCGATCCGCGCCTGGCGCCCGCCGATGGTGATGGTGCCGCCGTCGCGGTGGTCGGCGCCGATCACGGCACGGGCGGTCTCGGTGCGTCCCGCGCCCATGAGGCCGGCGAACCCGAGGATCTCGCCCTTGTGCAGCTGGAACGACACGTCTTTCAGGAGGGTCTTCGTCGACAGCCCCTGCACGTCGAGCACGACCGGGTCGTTCAGGTGCTCGCGGGCCTGCGGGCGGGTCCCCTCGTCGATCACGCGGCCGACCATCATCTCGATGATCTTCGGGATCGTGATCTCCGCCTTGTCGAGTGATCCGATGTATGTGCCGTCGCGGAGGACGGTCACGCGGTCGGCGAGGCGCCGCAGCTCGTCCATCCGGTGCGAGATGTAGACGATGCCGGTGCCGCGCGCCTTGAGCTGCTCGATCAGCACGAACAGCGTCTCGACCTCGCTGTCGGTGAGGGCCGAGGTGGGCTCGTCCATGATGAGCACCTTGGCGTTGAACGACAGCGCCTTGGCGATCTCGACCATCTGCTGCTCGGCCACCGTGAGCTCGCCGACGAGCTGTCGCGGGTTGAGGTGGATGCCGAGGCGCTGGAGCAGCTCCGCCGTCTGCGTGTTGAGCTTGCGCTCCGACAGGAACGGGCCGGTCGTGGGCTCGCGGCCGACGTAGATGTTCTGGGCGACGGTGAGGTCGGGCATCAGGTTGAGCTCCTGATGGATGATCGTGATGCCGAGCTCCTGCGCCTGCAGCGGGCTGGTGAGCTCGACCTCGCGGCCCTCGAACGTGATGGTGCCCTCGTCCTTGGTGTAGATGCCGGAGAGGATCTTCATCAGCGTGGACTTGCCGGCGCCATTCTCTCCCACGAGCACGAGCACCTCGCCCTCGCGCACCTCGAGGTGCACATCCTTCAGCGCCTGCACGCCGGGGAATCCCTTGCTGATCCCCTCGACCCTGAGGATGGGTCCACTCATGCGCTCACCTGCTTCCTTGGAGGTCGTCTCGCGATTGGCGGATCATTCCGCCGTAAACATCGGATCAATTCTGCGTCCTGCACCCGGGCTGGTGCAAGTTGTATCTAAATGTATCTAAAGATCATTCGATCGGGAAGACCTGTAATAACATCTTGATCTCGACCGAGGATCCCGTCGCCGCTGACCCGGCTCAGTGCAGCCGGATCGAGTCGACCGCGACGAGCTTGTCGCGGATATAGGCGTTGGCGTGCGCGCCGAGCTCGTCGTTGTCGGTCCAGAGGTTGCGCCAGATGCCCAGCATGCGACTGAGGTCGGGAGCGACCACCGCCGACGAGAACGACTCGAAGACGATCGGCCCGTCGTAGCCGATGCGGCCGAGCGCCTTGAAGAACGTGTCGAAGTCGACCGTGCCGGTGCCCAGATACCCGCGGTGGCTCTCGCCGATGTGCACGTACCGCAGCGCCGGAGCCGCGTCGAGCACCGGGGCGAACATGTCCGACTCCTCGATGTTCATGTGGTACGTGTCCAGGTGCACGCCGAGGTTCGGGCGGTCCACCTCCGCCAGGTACGCCAGGGCCTGCCGCGCGGTGTTGAGCACGTTGGTCTCATAGCGGTTCACCACCTCGAGCGACACCGAGACCCCGCGCTCGGCGGCGTGGTCGGCGACCCGGGCGATCGTGCGACGGCTCGACGCGAGCCCCTCCGGTGTCACCGGGTCCATGTACTTCTGCATGGCGCTGTAGATCACGCCGCAGAAGTGGGTCCCGCCCAGCTCGGCCAGCACGTCGACCGCGCGCAGCAGCAGCGCCTCACCGGCCGCGACCACATCCGGGTCGGAGCTCGTGACGTCGGTCTCCGCGGAGAGCCCGAGGGAGGCACTGACCGCGAGACCGTGCTCGGCGAGGGCGCCCTTCGCCGCCGCGACGTCGAACGTGAACGGGTCCATCAGCGGGAACTCGATCAGGTCGAACCCGGCCTGCTTCGTCTTCTCCACCGCGAGGCGGATGCCGTCGGCGTCGAAGGTTCCGGTCCAGACGAGTCCGTGACAGCCGATGTTCATGAGACCTCTCCCGGCGGGTGTGCGGCACCGTCGCCGTCCGGACTTGGCACGTTCCAATTCCGGGTTCGACACACGTTAGGTCCGACAACGACGGCCTGTCAAGAACTTTCTTGGCACGTTGCAATCCCTCGGCTAGCCTGGTGTCGCCGCCGGGGTCGCCTCGGCCCGTATCGACGAAGGAGACCGATGCCCGCCAGCGTGAAAGACGTGGCCGCCCTCGCCGGCGTCTCCTCCTCGACGGTCTCCAACTACCTCAACCACCCCCACGTGCTCGGGGAGGGCAGCCGGGAGAAGGTGCGGGCGGCCATCGAGCAGCTGGGCTTCGTGCCGAACGAATCGGCGCGGCAGCTGCGGGCGGGGTCGAGCAAGGCCCTGGCGCTGATCCTCCTCGACGCGTGGCTGCCATACTTCCACGAGCTGTCCCGCGGTGTCGACGACGTGGCGCGCGAGGGCGGCTGGTCGCTCTTCTTCAGCAACAGCGACCGGGATGCCGACCGCGAGCAGCGCAACATCGACATGTTCGAGGCGCATCGCGTGCAGGGCATCGTCATCTATCCGCTCGGCGACGTGGTGCCGCGCCTGGAGCGACTCGCCGATCGCGGCATCCGCTCCGTCGTGGTCGGGCCGATCCGCGAATCCGCCACCGTCGCCTCCGTGCTGTTCGACGACCGCGCGGGCGGACGGCTCGCCGGCGAGCACCTCGTCGACCTCGGGCGGCGGCGCATCCTCTTCCTGGGCAACCCCGCGGTGACCGAGTCGAACGACCGCCTGGCGGGACTGCGCGACGCCACGGCGGGCACGGGCGCGGAGGTCGAGGTGCGGGAGGTCGGGCACCTCGCCACCGAGGACGGACTGACCGCGGGCGCGGAGATCGTGGCGCAACCGGCGGACGAACGGCCCGATGCGATCTTCGCCGCGAACGACATGGTGGCGCTCGGCGTGCTGACGCAGCTGCTGCGGCACGGCATCCGCGTGCCGGAGGACATCGCGCTGGTCGGCTTCGACGACGTGGCCGAGGCGCACCAGAGCGTCGTGCCGCTCACGAGCGTCCGCCAGCCCGGCTACGAGATCGGTCGCGCGGCCGGTGCAGCGCTGCTGGCTCAGCTCGCCGACCCCGCGGCTCCCCCGCCCGCGACCCCGCCGTTCCCCGCCGAGCTCATCATCCGCGAATCCACCCGCGGCCGCTGACCCGCATCACACCGCACGCACCGTGGGCGCCGGATCCGGGTCACACCTCCGGAGAAGGGGCGCGCCCGGCGCCGGTAGCGCGCGGGAGGCCGGGTGTCCCCGCTGTTCCCCTGAGTCGTGAACCGATCGTCAGGCGGAGGGGTGGCCGACGACGCCCTTGCGGAGCAGCGCGTTGCCGTACTTGCGGGTCTCGCCCGTGCGCACCAGGAGATACGCGTCCTTCGCGACGTCGTAGTACGCGAAGCGCTCCACGAACCGGGTCGTGTCGACCGCCGTGCCCGCCGCGTCCATGAGCTCGCGCTGCACGTCGAGCACCTCGCCGTCGGCCGACGCCATCAGGTCGAGGCCGGGCGCATCGTCGAGGGGCAGCACCGTGCGGATCGCCGCGACGACCTCGGGCGTCGTCGTGCCGGGGAGGTCGACCACCCGGGCGCCCAGCCCCCACGCGGGGAAGTGCGCATCGGCGACGACCACGGCGTCGGAGTGCCCCATGCGGTCGAGGTGCAGTAGCAGCTCGCCGGTCAGCAGCGGGTGGATTCCTTCGAGCACGACGGCTCCTCTCGGGTCAGGCGGGGATGAGACCCTCGGCGGCGAGGTTCTCCCACAGTGCGGACGGGATCTCCCGCGCAGCGTACTCGGCGTTCTGCGTCAGCTGCGCGGGGCGACTGCCGCCCACGACCACCGAGCGCACCACGTCGGACTGCAGCGGGAACTGGATCGCGGCCGCGGGCAGCGGCACCCCGTGGTCGGCGCACACCGCGGCGATGCGCACCAGCCGGTCCCACAGCTCGTCGGGCAGCTGCCCGTACTCGTAGCGTCCGTCGCGCCGCGGCTCGTTCGACGCGAGCAGCCCGGAGTTGAACACCGAGGCCGCCACGATGCCGGTCGAGGTCTCGCGGCACGCCGGCAGCACGTCGACCGCGGCGGGCTGTTCGAGCAGCGTGTACCGCCCGGCAACCATGACGAGGTCGAGGTCGGCGGCCCGCACCGATGCGGAGAGCGCCTCCGACACCATCGAGCCGATGCCGATCGCGGTCACCTCGCCGTCCGCACGCACCTGCTCCAGCGCGGGGAGGGCCTCCGCCAGCGCGAGGTCGAGGTCGTGGCGCTCGGGGTCGTGCAGGTAGAGCAGGTCGATGCGCTCGATGCCGAGGCGTTCGCGCGACTCGTCGAGGCTCGTGCGGATGCCCTCCGCCGAGAAGTCCCACACGCGCTGCAGGGTGTCGGGCACGTGGAAGTCGTTCGCGGTGTCGAGACCCCCCGCGTGGTCGGGGTTGGGGCGCAGCAGCCGTCCGACCTTGGTGGACAGCACGTACTCGTCGCGGGGCTTCGTGCGCAGGAAGGCTCCGAGACGACGCTCGGACAGCCCGAGCCCGTAGTGCGGCGCGGTGTCGTAGAAGCGGATGCCGCTCTCCCACGCCGCGTCCAGCACGGCCCAGGCCTCGTCGTCGGACAGCTCCCGGAACAGGTTGCCGACGTTCGCGGCACCGTAGCCGAGCGTCGGGACGGCCAGGCGGTCAGGCACCGACATGCGCACCCGTCCAGGTGTACTCGGCGATGCTGTCGGTCTTCATCTCCATGCCGGTACCCGGCGCGGTGGGCGCCATGTACGAGCCGCCCTGGATGTCGGTCGGCACGACGAAGTGCTCGTGCAGGTGGTCGACGAACTCGATCAGCCGGCCCTCGCGCGTGCCCGAGACGGCGACGAAGTCGAACATCGACAGGTGCTGCACGGCCTCGCACAGCCCGACGCCGCCGGCGTGCGGGCAGACCGGCACGTCGAACTTCGCGGCGAGCAGCAGGTTCGCGATGTTCTCGTTGACCCCGGCCACGCGCACGGCGTCGATCTGCATGACGGAGATCGCGTCGGCCTGCAGCAGCTGCTTGAAGATCATGCGGTTCTGCGCGTGCTCGCCGGTGGCGACGCGGATGGGCGCCACCCCGCGGGCGATCTCGGCGTGCCCGAGGATGTCGTCGGGGCTCGTGGGCTCCTCGATCCAGGCGGGGTGGAACTCGGCGAGGGCGTTCACCCACTCGATCGCCTCCGATACCTCCCAGCGCTGGTTGGCATCGATCGCGATCGGGAAGTCGGGGCCGCAGACCTCGCGCGCCTTGCGGAAGCGGCGGATGTCGTCCTGCAGGTCGGCGCCGACCTTGAGCTTGATCTGCGTGAAGCCGTCGGCCATCGCCTCGCGCGCCAGGCGTTCGAGCTTCTCGTCGGAGTAGCCCAACCACCCCGGGCTGGTGGTGTAGCCGGGGTAGCCGGTGGCGAGCAGCTGCTGCTCCCGCTCGGCGCGACCGGGCTCGGCGGCGCGGAGGATGTCGAGCGCCTCGTCGCGGGTGAGGGCGTTGGTGAGGTAGCGGAAGTCGACCAGGTCGACCAGCTCCTCCGGCGTCATCCGGGCGAGGAGCTGCCACAGCGGCAGGCCCGCGCGCTTGGCCTTGATATCCCACAGCGCGTTGATCACGGCGCCGATGGCCATGTGCATGACGCCCTTCTCCGGCCCGAGCCAGCGCAGCTGCGAGTCGCCGATGATCTCGCGGAAGGTGCCGCCCATGTCGTCGAGCAGCGGCTCGAGCTCCCGGCCGACCAGGTGCCCCGCGAGGGCGTCGATCGCAGCGACCTGCACGTCGTTGCCCCGTCCGATCGTGAACACGAACGCGTGCCCCTCGATGTCGTCCTCCGCATCCGTGCGCACGATGACGTACGCGGCGGAGTAGTCGGGGTCGGGGTTCATCGCGTCCGACCCGTCCAGACTCAGGGACGTGGGGAAGCGGATGTCGGTGGTGTCGAGGGCGACGATACGGCTCACGGGATTCCTCTCCATGCACGGGACTTCTTCCGTGCGGATCCCTTGGAGTGTAAACATCCGATGTCTATACTGTCAACGAGACCGGCCGCCGCAGAGCGGCTTCCCGAACGATCAGGAGAATCATGAAGTTCGCGCGGCTCGGCACCCCTGGGGCGGAGATCCCCGTCCTCGTGGAGGGTGACCGTTACCTCGACCTCCGCCCACTGACATCCGATGTCAACGGCGACTTCCTCGCCGGAGACGTCGCCGCCCGCGTCGCCGCCGCGCGCGACGCCGGAGAGCTCCCCGAGCTGCCCGACGCCGCGGGGATGCGCGTCGGCGCCCCCATCGCCCGCCCCAGCGCGGTCATCTGCATCGGCATGAACTACGCCGCGCACGCGGCCGAGTCCGGCTCCGAGCCGCCGACCATCCCGATCATCTTCCTCAAGACCCCGAACACCGTGGTCGGCCCGAACGACACCGTCACGATTCCGCGCGGCAGCGAGAAGACCGACTGGGAGGTCGAGCTCGGAATCGTGATCGGCGCCCGCGCCGCCTACCTCGACTCCCCCGACGAGGCGATGGCGCACGTCGCCGGCTTCGTCGCCGCGAACGACGTGTCGGAGCGCGACTTCCAGATGGCGGTGTCGGGCGGGCAGTGGTCGAAGGGCAAGATCGCGTTCGGCTTCAACCCCACCGGACCGTGGCTGGTCACGCCCGACGAGGTGGACCACCGGGCCCTCGGCCTCCGCAGCTTCGTCAACGGCGAGCCGCGGCAGGACTCGAACACGAGCGACATGATCTTCCCGGTCGAGCAGATCGTGCACCACCTGTCGCAGTACGTGACGCTGGAGCCCGGCGACCTGATCCTCACCGGCACCCCGCAGGGCGTGGCCCTGTCGGGCAAGTACCCCTATCTCGGCGCGGGTGACGTGGTGGAGATCGAGATCGACGGCCTCGGCCGGCAGCGACAGGAGTTCGTGGCATGGGAGGCGCAGAAGTGAGCGGAACGATGGACGGCCTGGTGGCGATCGTCACGGGCGGGGCCTCCGGCATCGGCGCGGCGATCGCCCGCCGCCTGCACGACGACGGCGCCACGGTCGCCGTGCTCGACCGCGACACGACGAACGCCGACGAGCGCTTCGCCGCGTTCACCGCCGACGTGTCCGACCGCGCGAGCGTCGACGCGGCCGTGGCCGCCGTCGCCGAGCGCTTCGGCCGCATCGACATCGTGGTCAACAACGCCGGCATCGGCGCGCAGGGCGACATCGCCGCGAACGACGACGACGAGTGGGCGCGCGTGCTCTCGATCAACGTGACCGGCATCGCCCGCGTGACCTCGGCGGCACTGCCGTGGCTGCGGAAGTCGCCCGCCGCCGCCGTGTGCAACACCGCGTCGATCGCCTCCACCACCGGCCTCCCGCAGCGCGCGCTCTACTCCGCGTCGAAGGGCGCCGTGTCGGCCCTCACCCGCGCGATGGCCGCCGATCACCTGCGCGAGGGCATTCGCGTCAACGCCGTGAATCCCGGCACCGCCGACACCCCCTGGGTCGGGCGGCTGCTCGACTCCGCCGCCGACCCCGAGGCCGAGCGCGCCGCCCTCGAAGCACGACAGCCCCACGGACGGCTCGTCAGCCCGGACGAGGTCGCCGCGGCCGTCGCCTACCTGGTGGGACCGGGCGCGGGCTCGACCACGGGCACGTTCCTCGAGGTGGACGGCGGGATGGCGCAGCTGCGGCTCCGCCCCGAGTGACCTCGCACCCTCCTCGACGAGAGGGCCCGGCGACTCCCTGAGACGCCGGGCCCTCTCGCGTGTGGGCTGCCGTGCGGAGTCGGTGCGGGATCGAGAACGTGCCGCGCAGGGGCTTCGGGGGTGACATATCGCACGCGCACCGCGCGACGGGATGGGGCGGGGGGGTCAGAGGCGATAGAACGCGGCGGCGGTGTCGTGGAAGAGGGCGGTCCGGTCGATGCCGCGGGAGTCCGCCCACGTCGAGACCGCGTCGGCCCAGCGGCTGCGGGCGGTCGGCTGATACGTCGACGGGGCGTCCGAGGCGGCGTCCGTGCGGGCCGGGCCGACCGCGGAGACCGGCCAGTCGGTACCCCACATCAGGCGCTCCGGCCCGAAGACGTCGGCCGCGGTGTCCAGGAACGGCTCGAGCTGCGCGAGGCTCCAGTCACCACCCGCCTCCGCCGGAAGGCCCGACACCTTGCAGTACACCTGCGGGTGGCGTGCGAGCTCGGCGAGGTCGCGCTCCCACTCCGCCGCCGGGGCCAGCGGAGCGTGCGCGGTGCCGACCGCGGGCTTGCCGAGGTGATCCAGCACCATGCGCAGCTCGGGGATCGCGGCGGACAGCCGCGCGACGTCGGGCAGCTGCCACGACCGCACGCACGCGTCGAACGCCCAGCCGTGGGCCGCGACCTCTCGCGCGCCCGTCACGAACGCGGACGACAGCGCCACCGCATCCGGCTCGTCCTGCAGGATGTGCCGCACGCCCACCACCAGCGGCTCCGCCGTGAGGCTCTCCAGGTGCACGGTCGTGTCGGTGCCGCGGTCGAGTCGGGCGCCCGCGACGATGCCGACCACCCCGAGCCGCTCGGCCTGTCCCGCGACCCACCGCACCTCGTCGAGCTCGTCGTCGACCGCGGTGCCCGCCTGCACGAAGATCGCGCGCTCCTCGGTCGACCCGTCGATGCGGGCGCCCTCGATCTCCTCCGCGGCGAACCGCGCGGCGAGGGGCCCCTCCAGCCACGAGTAGGTCAGAACCTCCGGGTCCCACAGGTGCAGGTGCGAGTCGAGGGTGCGCATGCCCCCATCCTGCCGTAGACATCCGATCACTGTGCAAGGATGACGCCATGGCTGTCACTGACGAGGCGATCGAGAAGATCAAGGCGATGATCGTGTCGGGCGAACTGGCGCCCGGCGATCGCCTGCCCCCGGAGAAGGAGCTGTCCGAACGACTCGGGCTCTCGCGCAACTCGATGCGCGAGGCGGTCAAGGCGCTCGAGGTGATCCGCGTGCTCGACGTGCGCCGCGGCGACGGCACCTACGTCACGAGCCTGGAGCCGCATCTGCTGCTCGAGGCGATCGCGTTCGTGGTCGACATGCACGACGACGACTCGATGCTGGAGATGTTCGCGGTGCGGCGGATGCTCGAGTCGCAGGCGACCGGGCTCGCCGCGACGCTCGGCAGCGAGGAGGCGATCGCGGCCGTGCAGAAGGAGGTCGCCGGCATCGACGCCGGCGTGAGCATCGAGGAGCTCGTCGACCACGACATCCGCTTCCACCGCGACATCGTGGCGATGGCGGGCAACGCCTATCTGGCCAGCCTGATCGAGCACCTGAGCAGCCAGACCGTGCGGGCTCGCGTGTGGCGAGGGCTCACCGAGGGCGGCGCGGTCGAGCGCACGCTGTCGGAGCACCGCGCGATCGCCGACGCCATCGCCCAGCGCGACTCCGCTCTCGCCACGTCGCTCGCCACGGCCCACATCGCGGGCGTGGAGCGCTGGCTGCGGCAGGCCGCGACCGCCTGAGCCGCACCGCGACGGAGCGAGCGGGGCGGGTCAGGCTCCCAGGCGCACCATGGCCGCGTCGAACTCGGCGGCGGAGGTGTCGCTGACCGGGTTGGACAGCACCTGGTCGAGCACGTCGGGGGCGGCGGTGAAGTAGGGCACGCCGGCGCGTCGGAGGCCGACCAGATCCTCCGCCGACCGCAGCGACGCGGCGAGCACGTTCGAGTCGGTCCCCGCGCACATCTCCTGCATCCGCGCGATCACGACCTCGCCGTCGACGCCCGCGTCGCGCATCCGGCCGAGGTAGGGGGCGAGGTACCGGGCGCCGATCGCGGCGCCCGCGAGGGCCTGTGCCACGGAGTACACGGCCGTGACGAGCACGGTCGCCCCGTCGCGCACGAGGGCGGACGCGGCCGCGAAGCCGTCGGGCGTGGCGGGGACCTTCACCGCCACCCGGTCGCCCAGCGCCCGGATGCCCTCGGCGTTGCGCAGGAAGGAGGCGGTGTCGCCGCCCCAGGTCTGGAAGAACACCTCGCGGGCACCCTCCTCGACCCATCGGGCGTAGAGGTCGGGGATCTCCGCGGCGGTGCGGCCGCCCCGTTCGAGGATCGTGGGGTTGGTGGTGACCCCGTAGACCACGCCCGCGGCGAGCAGCCGGGAGACGCGGTCGACGTCGGCGCTGTCGACGTACAGGCGGGGCGCGATCGGGGTCATCGGGGTCTCCTCGCGGGAACCTGTCGTTACAGGTTCGGTTTCGGCTAATGTAATGACAGCTCCGAGCCTAGTCAACGCCACCGGAGCGCCCGCGCTGTCGAGGAGGATCAGGAGCGAGATGACACCCGCACACCCCGGCGACCGCACCGGCGTCGTCATCGTCGGCAGCGTCACGGCCGACGTCACCACCTTCTCCGGTCGGCTGCCGGCCCGCGGCGAGACCATCCTGGGCGACGAGTTCACGCTCATGCTCGGCGGCAAGGGGGCGAACCAGGCGGTCGCGGCCGGACGCTCCGGTGCACGCACGAGCTTCGTCGGCTGCGTGGGAGACGACCTGTTCCACGACCTCGTGGTGGACGGGCTCACGGCCGCCGGTGTCGACCTCACCCACCTGCGCACGGTCCCCGGCCCCACGGGCATCGCGCACATCCGCGTCGACGCGTCGGCGCAGAACGACATCGTGATGGTGCCGCTCGCGAACGCCGCGCTCAGCACCGCGCAGATCGACGAGGCGCTCACCGCCCTCGCCCCCACCACGTCCGTCCTGCTGACCCAGCTGGAGACGCCGTCGGCGCTGACCGCCCACATCACGGCCCGCGGGCGGGAGCACGGCATGACCGTGATCCTCGACCCCGCCCCCGCCGCGGAGCTCCCGCCCGCCCTCTGGCGCAGCATCGACATCGTCACGCCCAACGAGACCGAGGCGTCGCTCATCAGCGGCATCGAGGTGACCGACGCGGCGTCGGCCGAGCGCGCGGGCCGCTGGTTCCTCGCCCAGGGCGTGGGCGCCGCGGTCGTCACGCTCGCCGGACAGGGGTCGTGCGTGGTCACCGCGGAGGGCGCGACGGTCGTC
>NZ_SSDO01000222.1:0-320 GCF_004794395.1 Microbacterium sp. K41
CGGCGAGGGTCGTCGGGTCGAGGATGCGCAGCACGTCCGCGCCGAGGTCGGTCACGCCGATGCCGGCGGCGAGCGCGAGGGCGTCGTGGGCGTGCGGGCCGTCCTGTCGTTCGGGGTCGGGTCCACCGCCGGTGAACGCGACCACTCGGGCGGCCGCGGCGAAGCCGCCGTCCCGGTCGAGGTCGACCACCCCGAGC
This sequence comes from Microbacterium sp. K41, assembly GCF_004794395.1. Lineage (NCBI taxonomy): Bacteria > Bacillati > Actinomycetota > Actinomycetes > Micrococcales > Microbacteriaceae > Microbacterium > Microbacterium sp. K41. Next base: position 198 of record NZ_SSDO01000222.1, read on the forward strand.
GCCCCGTTCCCGTACCCGGGGATCAGCAGGCGCCGCGAAGCCGCGTCGAACCGCACCCGGCACGGCAGCTCCACCCCCGGCAGGGCGAGGCTCTGCCGCACGACCCAGTCGGCCGCGCCGTCG
>NZ_SSDO01000223.1:0-1456 GCF_004794395.1 Microbacterium sp. K41
CCGAGGCGCCCCCGGCCGAACCCCGCCCTCGGGGCAGCCGCCGCTGGGTCGCCGGCGTCACCCGACGCCCGATCCTCGTGTCCCTCGCGATCGTGCTCGGTCTCGGCGTCGTCGCCGTCCCGGCACTCAGCCTCGACCTCGCGCTGCCGAACGCGGGCGTGCTGCCGAAGGACTCCGAAGCGCGGCAGACCTACGACCTCGTGGGCGAACAGTTCGGTCCCGGGTTCAACGGCCCGCTCATCCTCACCGGCACCATCGTCACGTCCACCGATCCGCTCGGTCTGATGGAGGACCTGGGCGACGCGGTCGCCGAGGTCCCGGGGGTCAAGGAGGTCGCGCTCGCCACCCCCAACGAGACCGCCGACACCGGCATCGTGCAGATCATCCCGGAGACGGCGCCCGACGACCCCGCCACCGCCGACCTCGTGCGCGAGCTGCGCAGCCACCACGACGAATGGCTCGACGAGTTCGGCATCGACCTGAAGGTCACCGGCTTCACGGCGGTCGGCATCGACATCTCCGACCAGCTCGGAGCCGCCCTGCTGCCGTTCGGCATCTTCGTGATCGGCCTGTCGCTCATCCTCCTCACGATCGTGTTCCGCTCGCTCTGGGTGCCGATCACCGCGGCCGCCGGTTACCTGCTGTCGATCGTGGCCGCGTTCGGCGTGGTGGGTGCCGTGTTCGAGTGGGGCTGGTTCGCCGACGCCCTGCACGTCGCGAAGGTCGGCCCCATCATCAGCTTCATGCCGATCATCCTGATGGGCGTGCTGTTCGGCCTCGCCATGGACTACCAGGTGTTCCTCGTCTCGCGCATGAGAGAGGACTTCGTGCACGACCCCGACGCGAAGAGCCCGGACCGGGCGACCCGTCGCGCGGCCGCGCTGCGCGCCGTGCGGAGCGGCTTCTCCGGATCCGCGAAGGTCGTCACGGCCGCCGGACTCATCATGTTCGCGGTGTTCGTGGCGTTCGTGCCCGAGGGCGACTCGTCGCTCAAGCCCATCGCGCTCGGGCTCGCCGCCGGCATCGCGATCGACGCGTTCCTGGTGCGGATGACCCTGATCCCCGCGCTCATGGCGATCCTCGGCGAGCGCGCGTGGGAGATCCCGGCCTGGCTCGAGCGCATCCTGCCGAGCGTGGACATCGAGGGCGAGGCGGTGGAACGCGAACGACACCTCGCCGCGTGGCCCGGCGACGGCTCCGTCGTGGCAGCCGACGACCTTACGGTGGGCGGCGACATCGCCGCGCTCGACGGCCTGTCGCTGCGCCTCGCACCGGGGAGCGCGGTGGTGGCCACCGGGCTCGACGCCGCCACGCTGCGGGTGCTCGCCCTCACGATCGCCGGACGGGTGCCGCCGGGCGAGGGTCGCCTGCGTGTGGCGGGGCACCTGCTCCCCGGTCGCGCCGCGTGGGTGCGTGCCCACGTCGGCTGCGTGCTCGTGGACGACCAGGACGCGAC
>NZ_SSDO01000224.1:0-2230 GCF_004794395.1 Microbacterium sp. K41
GTCCGACCGAGCGCGCTCACCGACGACGACCGGGCGGCGTTCGCGGCCGTCGTCGGCGTCGACGGGGTGGACCACGCGGACGAGGCGAGGATCCGTCACGCCGGCGGGCGCTCCACCCCGGACCTGCTGCGGCGCCGCGAGCACGAGCAACGCGTGCCGGACGGGGTCGTGCTCCCCGCCGACCACGCTCAGGTCATGGCATGCCTCGCCGTGGCCGGAGAGCGCGACATCGCGGTGATCCCCTACGGCGGGGGCACGAGCGTGGTCGGCGCGCTGGATCCGGAGCGCGGGCCGCACCGCGCCGTGATCAGCCTGGATCTGCGCCGCCTGCGCGGCCTGCTGCGCGTCGATGCGCTCAGCGGCGAGGCGGTGTTCGCGGCCGGGACGACCGGCCCCGACGCCGAGGCGCAGCTGGCAGCGCACGGGCTCGAGCTGGGACACTACCCGCAGAGCTTCCGCTATGCGACCATCGGCGGCTTCGCGGCCGCGCGTTCGTCGGGCCAGAACTCCGCAGGGTACGGACGCTTCGACACCATGGTCACCGGGCTCCGGGTCGCGACACCGACGGGCGACCTCGAGCTCGGCCGGGCTCCCGGATCCGCCGCGGGACCCGACCTGATCCGGCTGTTCCTGGGGTCGGAGGGCATCTTCGGCGTCATCACCGAGGTCCGCGTGCGGGTGCACCCCGTGCCGGCCGAGCGGGTGTTCGAGTCATGGTCGTTTCCCGACTTCGCGCACGGAGTCGACGGACTCCGCCGCGTCGCGCAGCACGGCAGGGGTCCCACCGTGATCCGTCTGTCCGACGAGGCCGAGACCGCCGTCGGTCTCGCGCAGGTCGGCCGGATCGGGAAGGCGATCGCGCGCGGCGCCAGCGTCGTGACGGTGTACGAGGGCGATGACATCGACGCGCGGCGCGCCCGGACGACCGCGCTGCTGCGCGCGGCGGGCGGGACGTCGTCGGGCGCAGGGGATGCGGAGGAGTGGGCGGCCGGCCGATTCGACGGGCCCTACCTGCGCGACTCCCTGCTCGACGCCGGTGTGTTCTGCGAGACCCTCGAGACCGCCACCACCTGGACGGGGCTCGCGACGCTGAAGGCCGCGGTCGAGACCGCCCTGCGCGAGGGCTTCCGCGACGCGGGGGCCCGGTCGACCGTGATGTGCCACGTCTCGCACGTGTACCCCACGGGGGCGTCGCTGTACTTCACCGTCCTGGCCGGGATCCGCAGCGATCCGCTCCCGGTGTGGACGACCGTCAAGGCACGCGTGAACGACGCGATCCTCGCGCACGGGGGCACCATCAGCCACCATCACGCGGTCGGACGGGATCACGCGCCCTGGCTGGCGCGGGAGCTCGGGCCGGCCGGGATGCGGATCCTCGCAGCGATCAAGCGCGAGCTCGACCCGCAGGCGCTCCTGAACCCGGGCGCCGTGATCCCCGCTGCCCTCCCGGCGGGGGACTGACGTGGGCCACATCGCGGTGCTGTCGAACCCCCGCGCGGGCAAGGGGCGAGGCCGCCGTCTGACCGAGCTCGCGGTGGCACACCTTCGACAGCGCGGCGCGAGCGTCAGACTCTACGTCGGGGACTCGGCGGCGGACACGACGGCGCTGGCGTCTGAAGCCCTCGTGGGCGGGCCGGACGGGCTCGTGGTGGTCGGCGGGGACGGCACGCTGTCGGGGATCCTCGATGTCGTGTGCGCCGCCGCCGTCCCGATCACCCTGGTGCCCGCGGGGACGGGCAACGACCTCGCCCGCGCGCTCGGCCTGCCGCGACACGACGCCGCCGCAGCCGTCGAACTCGCCCTCACCGGCACGCCCCGGGCGATCGACGTGGGTGAGGTCGAGACGCGCGCGGGTCGTGCCGCCTTCCTCACGGTCGTGGCGTTGGGCTTCGACGCGAGGGTGAGCGACCGCACCAACCGTCTGCGCTGGCCCTCCGGCGCCCTCCGGTACTACCTGGCCCTGCTCATCGAGCTCGTCCGGCTGCGGCCGCTCGACTTCACCGTCACGGTCGACGACGAACGGCCGATCACCGCCCGGGGGACTCTGGTGGCCATCGGGAACACGGCCAGCTACGGCGGAGGCATGCCGGTGTGCGTCGGCGCCCTGCCCGACGACGGGCGGCTCGACGTCGTCCGCGTGGCACCGCTCGGCCGCGCCCGACTGGTGCGGCTGTTCCCCCTCCTGCTGCGCGGGGCCCACCTGGCCCGCCCCGAGGTGCAGCACACGGCA
>NZ_SSDO01000225.1:0-202 GCF_004794395.1 Microbacterium sp. K41
GCGCTTCATCTGGACGAACGGCGACCAGGCGATCGCCACGGCGCTCAATCCCGAGCAATTGCGTGCGCTGGTGACGGGGCTGCCTTGGCAGACGCTCACCCACGACCACGCGATCACGGTCGTGTAATACCCCCAAAGCCGTAAACTGGCTTCCTTCCAGAGGACTTGGGGTTCTGGCAGACTCGCCGCATGAACCTACCCA
>NZ_SSDO01000226.1:0-3778 GCF_004794395.1 Microbacterium sp. K41
CGACCTGCTCGGGCGGCTGGAGGCGTTCGGCGGCTGGAACACGGCGGGGAACACGCTCGGCAGTGTGGTCGCGGTCGCGGCCGCCGCAGTGGTCGGCCGGGCCACGGGGTCGTTCGACGAGCGGGCGGCGCGGATCGCCCTGCTGACCCGGCTGCTGGACGACTTCGCGTATCAGGCCGTCGTGCGCACGGACTCCGGGCCGTCGCTGTTCCCCGACATCTACCCGATGGCGGACGACGCGCGGGTGGCCGAGGCGTCGCGGGTGATCCGTGCGGAGCTGACGGCGCTGCTGGAGTCGATGCTCCCCGCCGACGGCGTGCGCATCGACGAGCTGACGCTGCCGTGGCGGCGGTCGTTCGAGATCGGCCTCGTGCTGCGGTAGCTCCGGCGGCCGTCGTTCGCGCTTGCCTCATCGAACGATTAACGATAGATTCCTGTTGTTTCTCGACGGGAGGTGTCGCATGGCCAAGGGAACGACGATCGCGCTGCAGGTGGTGATCGCCCTCGCCCTGCTCGGGTCGCTGGTGGTGCAGACGGTGATCGCGCCGCTCGTGTACGCCGACCTGGAGGGGGAGGCGACGTGGGCGCGCATCACGCTGGTCGCGATCCTGGTGCTGGGCGTCGCGACGATGCAGGTGTTCGGGGTGTGCGTGTGGATCCTGCTCCGGAAGGTGCGACGGGGATCCCTCTTCTCGACATCCTCGTTCCGCTTCGTCGACACGATCATCGGGGCGATCCTGGCGGCGGCGGTGCTCGCGTGGGTGCTCGCGGCCCTGCTCGCCCCGGGCGAGATGGCGCCCGGCGTCGTCGCGCTGATCGGCGGTGCGGGAGTGGTGCTCGCCGGGATGGCCCTGCTCGTCGTGGTGATGAAGGCGCTGCTGCGGCAGGCGATCGACCGCGACGCGGAGGCGCGGGCCCTGCGGTCCGAGCTCGACGACGAGGTGATCTGATGCCGGTGGTCGTCGACATCGACGTGATGATGGCGCGCCGGAAGATCGGTGTCGGCGAGCTGGCGGAGCGCATCGGGATCACCCCCACCAACCTCGCCGTGCTGAAGAACGGCCGCGCGAAGGCGGTGCGGTTCACGACGCTCGATGCGCTGTGCGTGGCGCTGGACTGCCAGCCGGGCGACCTGCTGCGGTGGGTGCCGGACGACGACGGGGCGCGCGCGGACTAGCCCGGCAGTACGGAGTCGAGCAGCCCGGGGAAGCGGGCGTCGAGGTCGTCGCGGCGGAGGGTGAGGATGCGGCGCCGCCCGTTGGGCTCGTTGCGGATGACGCCGGCCTCGCGCAGCACCTTCATGAAGTGCGACTTGGTGGACTTCGGCAGGTTCGGGTCGGTCGCGTGGCAGGAGGCCATGTCGAGGGGACCGTCGGCGAGCTGGCGCGCGATGGCCAGTCGCTCGGGGTCGCTGAGCGCGAAGAGCACCTCGGTCAGCTGGATCTCGGAGCGCTCCGGGTGGGGCAGGTCGCCAGGCATGGTTCGAGAATAGTTGAACAATGGCGCGAGGGCGAGTACGCTCCGAGAGTTCGATGATTCTCGAACTGTCAAGGAGCCGCGCATGACCACCACCGAGCCCATCGTCACCGCCCCGCCCGCCGCGCCCCGGCGCCCCCGCCCGACCGCGACGCGCACCCGGCTCGGCTTCGTGCTCGTCGTGGTCGCGCAGATCCTGATGATGGCGGGAGCGAGCGCACCCTCGCCGTTCTATCCCGTGCTCGCGCACGACATCGGGTTCGCGCCGGTCGTGATCAGCGCGGTGTTCGCGGTGTACGCGGTCGCACTGCTCCTGACGCTCCTCACCGCCGGGTCGCTGTCGGACCACGTGGGGCGGCGACCGGTCGCGGTCGTGGGGTTCCTGATGCTCGCGGGGAGCATGTTCCTGTTCTGGCACGCCGACGCCGCGTGGGTGCTGTTCGTGGCGCGCATCCTCCAGGGCGTCGCGAGCGGGGCGCTGATCTCGGCGCTGTCGGCGACGGTGCTCGACTTCGCCCCCGGGGGTCGAGCGAAGACGGCCGCGCTGTGGAACGCGCTGAGCCCCGGCATCGGACTCGCGCTCGGTGCGCTCGTGTCGGCGGTCATGCTCGACCTCACCCAGGAGGCGCTGCTCGACGTGTTCGCCCCGCTCACCACGGTGTACGTGCTGCTCGCAGCGCTGTTCCTCGTCGTGCCGGAGACGGCTCTGCGGCGGCCGGGCGCGTGGGCGTCGCTGAGCTTCCGCCTGTCGATCCCCGCCGCGATCCGGGGCGACTTCTGGCGTGGAGCCCCGGCCGTCGTGGCGGGGTGGGCCACGGGCGGGCTGTTCCTGTCGCTCGGCGCGAACATCGTGGCGCGTGAGCTCGGCGGCGTCGCGCACGTGTGGCAGGGCCTCGGCGTGGTGCTGCTCGCCGGGGTCGGGGCGGTCACGGCGTTCGCGATGCGCGGGCGCTCGGCGCACACGAGCGTGCTGTTCGGCACCGCGGCGCTCGGCCTCGGCACCCTGCTGTCGCTCCTCGCGCTCGGGGTCGGCTCCCTCCCCTTCTACCTGGGCGCGGCCGCGGTCACGGGCATGGGCTTCGGCACGGCGTTCTCCGGTGTGGTCGCGTCGCTCGCACCGCGCATTCCCCCGACCGAACGCGCCGACACCTTCGCGGTGCTGTACGTGCTCGCCTATCTCGCGTTCGGCGTGCCCGCCGTGGTCGCCGGGTCACTCGTCGGCGTGGTCGGGCTGGAGGCGGTGTGCGTCGGGTACGGGGTGGTGGTGATCGGGCTCGCCGCGGTGGCGTTCACCCTCCGGGTGCGGGCGGGGCGGTAGCTCCGGGCGGTCAGGGGGTCGTCATCGGGGTGGTCGACACGTCGATGATCCCGAGCGGGAAGGGGCTCACGACGGACCAGGACCCCGAGGTGAACTGCTCGAGATCGATCGACTGGAACCACACCTGCGACACCACGACGGCGATCACGACGAGCACGCCGGCTCCGTACATCGCGCGCTCCAGCGTCCGCCGTGCCGCACGCTCGTCGGCAGCCTTCGTCACGCGACCGAGCGCGATCAGGAAGATCGCTGCGAGGGCGACGTAGACCAGCACGTTGGACTGAAGCGCCATCGAGACGCAGACGGGGGCCTGGTCGACCGACCGACCCTCGGAATCGACGAAGCCGCCGCTGCCGTCGTAACCGCCCGGGCAGTAGCTCTTGCTGCCCGTCATGAACGCGGAGTAGACGACGCCCGCGACCACCATCCAGATCAGAGTTCGTCGAATGCCCGCGATCACCACGGCGCCCGGGAGTGCAGAGGCGGCGGTCTCGATGTGCTGCGACGGTGGCGGCGTGAGCGACACGGGGTCTCCTTCGCGGTCGGTCCCCTTCATCATGGCGGAGGTGCCGGCGGAGAGGAAGGGTGCAGGTGCGCACGCAGCGGCCCCGCGCGTCGTACGGAAGCGACGCGCGGGGCCGACTGCCGCACCTCAGCGGCGGCGCCACACCGCGACGGTTCCCGCGCCGATCACGGCGAGCGCGGCGGCGCCGAGGAAGAGCCAGGAGAAGCCGCCCGTCATCGCCTCGGCGGCAGGGACACCGGCGGCATCGAGCGCCGAGGTGCGCAGTCCCGCGATCGTTCCGAGGACCGCGAGGCCGACCGCACCTCCGATCTGCTGGCTGGTGTTGATGAGTCCGCCCGCCAGTCCCGCCTCTCCCCCGTCGACCCCGTCGACCGCGAGCTGGGTCGTGGCGACGAACGCGCCCCCGAGTCCGACGCCGATCAGCAGCGTCGGCCCGAGCAGGTGGACGAGGAAGACCG
>NZ_SSDO01000023.1:0-4815 GCF_004794395.1 Microbacterium sp. K41
ATCTGCGCCGGGTGGCCGCCGACGTCGCCCGGCTCCGCGACGAGAGCGCCGCCCACGTGGCCGTGGTCACGCTGCACACCGCGCCGCGCGCGACCGGAGACGCCGCCGCCCTCGCCCGGTCGCTCGACGAGGTGACCGCGCTCGACTGGTCCGGCGCCGTCTTGGCGATCGAGCACTGCGACGCGCACGTGCCGGACCGGACGCCCGAGAAGGGGTTCCTGCCCCTCGCGGACGAGATCGCCGCGATCCGCCTGGCCGACGTCCCGGTGGGGCTGTGGCTGAACTGGGGGCGCTCCGCGATCGAGCTCCGCGATGCCGACGCGGTCACCGCGCAGATCGCCGACGCCGCGGCGTCCGGCCTGCTGACCGGGCTCGCCCTCTCCGGCGCCGCCCCCGTGGAGAGCCCCTACGGGTACCCGTGGATCGACGCGCACCTCCCGATCGCGGACACCCACCCCGCGTCGCGCTCTCTGCTCGACCGCGCCCACGTCGCGGCGGCCCTCACCGCCGCCGGCGACGTCGCGTGGCTCGGCCTGAAGGTCGCGCGCCGCCCCGACGACCGCACGGTCGCCGACATCCTCCGCACCGCCACCGCGAACCTGGACCTCGTGCGCGCCTCCGCCTGAGCCGTCGAAAACTCACAGCCCGCTCCCAGCCCCGCGGGACCAAAACGGGGACGGTACGGGTTCTCCTCTATGACGCCGCAGCCAGCGGCGCCGGACAAGGAGCCACTCATGTCGAACGACTACGGCAAGACCCCCGAGGCGGTCAGCGCCCTGACGAACCTGCAGTACGAGGTGACGCAGCAGGACGCCACCGAGCCGCCCTTCCGCAACGCCTACTGGAACACCCACGACGACGGCATCTACGTCGACGTGGTCTCCGGACAGCCGCTGTTCTCGTCCCGCGACAAGTACGACAGCGGCACCGGCTGGCCGAGCTTCACGCGCCCGATCGACGCCGAGGCCGTGACCACCAAGACCGACCGAACGCTGTGGATGACCCGCACCGAGGCCCGCTCGACCGGAGCCGACAGCCACCTGGGTCACGTGTTCGACGACGGACCGGCGGCCGAGGGCGGCCTGCGCTACTGCATGAACTCCGCGGCCCTGCGCTTCATCCCGGCTGACAGGCTGGAGGAGGAGGGGTACGGTCGCTACAGCCGCCTCTTCGCCGCGGACCCCACCACGACACCCGACACCCCCGACACCGCTGAGGAGCAGTCATGACCGACACCGGAACCATCACCCGCACCCCCGGGACCGAGACCGCCGTGCTGGCGGGCGGCTGCTTCTGGGGCATGGAAGACCTGATCCGCCGCCAGCCCGGGGTGCTCGACACCCGCGTGGGCTACACCGGTGGCGAGAACGACCACGCCACCTACCGCAACCACCCCGGTCACGCGGAGGCGGTCGAGATCGTGTTCGACCCGACCCAGACGACCTACCGCGACATCCTCGCGTTCTTCTTCCAGATCCACGACCCGTCGACGCTGAACCGTCAGGGCAACGACATCGGGTCGAGCTACCGCTCCGCGATCTTCCCGCTCACCCCCGAGCAGGAGCAGGTCGCGCGCGACACGATCGCCGACGTCGACGCCTCCGGGCTGTGGCCGGCGAAGGCCGTCACCACCATCGAGCCCGCCGGGCCGTTCTGGCAGGCCGAGGAGGAGCACCAGGACTACCTGATCAAGTACCCGAACGGCTACACGTGCCACTTTCCGCGCGCGGGCTGGGTGCTGCCGAAGCGTGAGGACGCCACCGCGAGCTGACCGCGGTCAGCCTTCGGCGAAGAAGGCGAGCGCGGCTTCCTTGAAGTCGCGCGAGCCCGGCGCGTTGAAGTGATGCCGGTTCGGGATCTCCACGAACCGGCCGTCGGGGGCCGCGGCCGCCAGTGCCCGCGAGCCCTCGATGATCGCGTCTTTCGACCCGGTCGCGAACAGGATCGGCCGGGTCGGGGCGTCGGCCGGGTCGGGGTCGATCGTGCCGGAGCCGCGCAGCCCCTCCGCCAGCGCGACCAGGGCCCGCAGGTCGTTGCCGGGCACGCGCTCGGTCAGGGCGATGTAGTTCTGGGTGGTGCGGTCGGTCACCGGCGTGCCGTCGGCGAGATACGCCCGCACCTCGTCCAGGTCGAGCCGGGCCAGGGGGATGCCGTCGGGAACCCCTCCGAGCACCGCCCGGCCGATCCGGTGCGGGAGCTCCCGCACGACCTCCCAGCCGACGCGCGCACCCAGCGAGTAGCCCAGGTAGAAGGCGTCGTCGACGAGGTAGGTGTCCATCACCGTCTCCACGTCGGTCGCCAGGGCGCGGATCGCGTAGGCGTCGGCCTCGTGCGGCTTGTCGCTCTGGCCGTGCCCCCGCTGGTCCAGAGCCAGCACGCGGTAGCCGGCCGCGGTGAGCTCGCGCACCCAGCCCGTGAGCACCCAGTTGTCGCGCGCGCTCGACGCGAAGCCGTGCACCGCCACCACGACCGGGGCATCGAGCTCACCCCACGTGTAGGTCGCCAGCCGGGTGCCGTCGGGGGCGTACACGTGCTGGGGAGCGGGCATCGCGGTCAGGTCGGAGAGGGGAACGGCCACCCCTCCATCCTGCTCCCTCTCGCGCGGCAACGGCCGCACCGACGACGAACCCCCTCCTGCGGGCACGATGCAGAAGGGGGCGTTCGTCGGGGTCCCCGCCGGCGGCGCCCCTCCCCGGATGACGGAGGGAGGGGCGCCGACCCGGGTCAGACCCGGTCGCGGAGCGCGGCGCCGAGCTCGGCGTCCACGTTCGTCCAGTACTGGAAGAAGCGCTCGCGGATCGCGTCGATCGTGATCGAGCGGCCCTGGCCGGTCAGCGTCTCCAGGAAGCGGGCGCGCTGCTCCCCGTCGAACACCTCGCGGTAGAGCGTGCCGGCCTGGCCGAAGTCGTCGTCCTCGGCGTGCAGGGTCGCCGCGGAGCGGGTCAGCTCGCCGTCGGCCGCCCAGTTCGCCTCGACACCCTTCGCCGGGTCGGCCTCGGGGCCGCCGGCGGGGCCGAACGAGTTCGGCTGGTAGGTGCGGTGCGCGGCGTCGTTGTACTGATACCGCATCGAGCCCTCGTGCTGGTAGTTGCGCACCTCGGCCGCGTGCGGCTGGTTGACCGGCAGCTGGTTGTAGTTCGCGCCGATGCGGTGACGCTGCGCGTCGGGGTACGCGAAGATGCGGCCCATCAGCATCTTGTCCGGCGAGATGCCCGTGCCGGGCACCTGGTTGCCGGGCGCGAAGCCCGCCTGCTCGATCTGCGCGAAGAAGTTCTCCGGGTTGCGGTTCAGGGTCAGCGTGCCGACCTTGATGCGCGGGTAGTCCTTCTTCGAGATCGTCTTGGTCAGGTCGAACGGGTTGAAGCGGTAGTCCTTCGCCTCGTCGTACGGCATGATCTGCACGTACAGGTCCCACTTCGGGAAGTCGCCCTGGGCGATCGACTGGAACAGGTCGCGGCGGTAGTGGTCGGCGTCGGTGCCGGCGAGCTTCTCTGCCTCCTCCGGGCTCATCGCCTCGACACCCTGGTGTGCCAGGAAGTGGTACTTCACCCAGAACAGCTCGCCCGCGGCGTTCACCCACGAGTAGGTGTGCGAGCCGTAGCCGTTCATGTGGCGCCAGCTGCGGGGGAGCCCGCGGTCGCCCATGAGGTACGTGACCTGGTGGGCGGACTCGGGCGAGAGCGTCCAGAAGTCCCACTGCATGTCGGCGTCGCGCAGACCGGAGTCGCCCAGGCGCTTCTGCGAGTGGATGAAGTCGGGGAACTTGATGGCGTCGCGCAGGAAGAACGTGGGGGTGTTGTTGCCCACGATGTCGAGGTTGCCCTCGGTCGTGTAGAACCGCAGCGAGAAGCCGCGCACGTCGCGCCAGGTGTCGGGAGAGCCCTGCTCGCCCGCGACGGAGGAGAAGCGGATCAGCGTCTCGGACGTGGCACCGGGCTGGAACACCGCGGCCCTGGTGTACTGCGACACGTCCTCCGTGACGACGAACTCGCCGAACGCACCACCGCCTTTGGCGTGCGGGTTGCGCTCCGGCACCCGCTCGCGGTTGAACGAGGCGATCTTCTCGACCAGGTGCTGGTCGTGCAGCACGGTGGGGCCGTCGGCACCGACCGTGAGGGAGTGGGTGTCGCTCGCGATGGGCGTACCCGTCTGCGTCGTGGTGGCCGGACGGTTCGACCCGGTGGGGTTCGACATGGTGTTCTCCTTCTGCGCGCGGGCACGCCGAACAGCGCCGTCGGGGGACGGGCGGTCGGAGGCGGGCCTACGCGGCGTTCTGGCAGCTGGGGCACAGGCCCCAGAAGGTGACTTCGGCTGTCTGGACGGTGAATCCCCCCGTGGAGGAGGGGGTGAGGCACGGCGCCTCGCCGACGACGCAGTCCACGTCGCCGATCGCACCGCAGGAGGTGCACACGACGTGGTGGTGGTTGTCGCCGATGCGCCGTTCGTAGAGCGCCGCGGATCCTGCCGGTTCGATCCGGCGGATGAGCCCCGCCGTCGTCAGGTCCGCGAGGATGTTGTGCACCGACTGGATCGACGTGGTCGGCAGCGACTCGGAGACCGCGCGGTAGACGCGCTCCGCATCCGTGTGGGCCATGGAGCCGAGAGCCTCGAGAACGGCGACGCGGCCCGCGGTCGCACGCAGCCCGGCGCCTCGCAGCGCCGAGTCGAGGTCTGTCTCCATGTCCTCGACTCTACACGTTCTTTTGAGTGACTCAAAAAGAGCATGCCGGCATGGCGAGTCGCCCCGGCGGCCGCGGGCCTCAGCGCCGCGTCACCGTGAAGCCCCGCCCCCGCACGCGCACGCGGCCGCCCGGG
>NZ_SSDO01000227.1:0-39272 GCF_004794395.1 Microbacterium sp. K41
CCGCGGCGCCGCGCGAGGGCGAGGTCACGATCCGCGTCCGCGCGGCCGGGGTGAATCCGGCCGATGCGAAGCATGTCGCGTCAGCTCGTCCGGGGGTCGAGTTCCCCGTGCCGATCGGCTACGAGGTGTCGGGCGAGCTCACGGCCATCGGCCCCGCGACCCGTATCGGTTCCGGTGCGGCCGAGGTCGGCGACGAGGTCGTGGCCTTCCGCGTGCAGGGCGGTTATGCGACCGAGGTGACCGTACCCGCCGCGAAGGTCTTCGCGAAGCCGACGACGCTCACGCACCCCGAGGCCGCGAACCTCCTGCTCGTCGGCACGACGGCGGCCGAGATGCTCGCGGTCACCGGGGCGGCACCGGGCGAGACGGTCCTGCTGCACGGGGCGTCGGGAGCGGTGGGCGTCAGCGTGCTGCAGCAGGCGCGGCTGCGCGAGGTACGAGTGATCGGCACCGCCGCGCCGGACCGCTTCGATGAGGTGCGACGCTTCGGGGGGATCCCGGTCGCGTACGGCCCGGGTCTCGCCGACCGGGTGACCGCGCTGGCGGACGGACCGATCGCTGCGGCGCTCGACGCCGTGGGCACCGACGAGGCGATCGACGTGTCCCTCGCCCTGGTGGCCGATCGCCGCCGCATCGTCACGATCGCGAACTTCGCGCGGGCCTCCGCCGACGGGCTTCTGGCGATCGCGGGGTCGATGCCCGACAGCGCCCGCTTCCGCGATGAGGTGCGCAGCGAACTCCTCGCGCTCGCGCAGAACCGCGACCTCGTGGTCCCGGTCGCCCGCACGTTCCCGCTCGCCGAGGCACCGGCCGCGCACCGGCTGCTCGCCACCGGTCACTCCGGCGGCAAGCTCGCGCTGATCCCCGAGGACTAATCGACCTCGCGCAGCAGCGACTCGACGATCACCACGCCGTCTCCGTACTCGTCGTCCGCCGCGCGCTGCAGCGTCCCGTCGTCCCACGAAACCTGCAGCCACACGTACCCACGGTCGGTGCCGACGAAGACCGCCCCGGGTCCGAGCCGCGCCGCGATGTCCTCCTGCACCCGGGTCAGCTCGCCCTCCGGGGTGATGCCCGTCTTCCCGCCTTTCGGGGCCTCCGGCGCCACCGGGTCGAACAGGGCGAGGAGGATCGGCGGATCCGAGACGGTCAGACGCTCGCCGTCGAAGGTGCCGTACACCGCGTACGACCCCCACCGTGTGTCGCCCGCGCTCTCGCTGCCGTCGACGCCGTCCCACGTCCAGTCGTCGAGCGGCACACCGGCGCACTGTGGCGGGTACGACTCCATGATCGCGCCGAGGCAAAGCGTGGGGCCGTCCGTTCCATCGATCACGGTGCCCGTTCCGAGCACGCGGCCTTCCGGGGGCGTGGGGTGCGCGTCTTCCAGCCGCTGGTCGGAGGGCACGGTGGTGCTGGTCGGCGGGAGGGTCGCACGGGGTCCGACCGCGCACCCGCTCAGGGTGACCGCTGCGGTCACGGTGGCGGCGACGAGGAGCAGGCGACGCGAGGAAGGGCTCATGTCCATCAGTGTCCCGCGTCGGCTCATCGTCTCAGCGCGGTCGAAACGGCCGCACCGACCCTGCTAGCATGGCGCCATGCCTTTCGGCGGTCTGCTTCTTCTTAGCTGCCGCGACGAGTCCTGACACTAGGGCCTTCCTCGTCGCGGCGCTTGTGTTGGCCCGTCCATTCCGACGAAGAGAAGTAGCCCATCATGCAGAACACTCAGCGCCCGTCCGCGATGCCGATCCACAAGTACCGGCCCTTCCACGAGCAGATCACCGTCCACCTGCCCGACCGCACGTGGCCCGACGCCCGCATCACCGAAGCCCCGCGCTGGTGCGCGGTCGACCTCCGCGACGGCAACCAGGCCCTCATCGATCCGATGTCCCCCGAGCGCAAGCGCGTCATGTTCGAGCTGCTCGTGAGCATGGGGTACAAGGAGATCGAGGTCGGCTTCCCCTCGGCCAGCCAGACCGACTTCGACTTCGTGCGCCAGCTCATCGAAGAGAACCTGATCCCCGACGACGTCACGATCCAGGTGCTGACTCAGGCGCGCGAGCACCTGATCGCACGCACCTACGAGGCCATCGCCGGCGCAAAGCAGGCCATCGTCCACCTCTACAACTCCACGAGCGTGCTGCAGCGCGAGGTGGTCTTCCGCACCGACAAGCAGGGCATCATCGACATCGCCCTCGAGGGCGCCCGCCTGTGCCGGAAGTTCGAGAAGACGATCCCCGACACGCAGGTCTACTACGAGTACTCGCCGGAGAGCTACACGGGCACGGAGCTCGAGTTCGCGGTCGACGTGTGCAACCAGGTTATCGAGATCTTCGAGCCGACGCCCGACCGCAAGGTGATCATCAACCTGCCCGCCACGGTCGAGATGGCCACGCCGAACATCTACGCCGACTCGATCGAGTGGATGAGCCGCCACCTGGCCCACCGCGAGAACGTGATCCTGTCGCTGCACCCGCACAACGACCGGGGCACCGCGATCGCCGCCGCCGAGCTGGGCTACATGGCCGGCGCCGACCGCATCGAGGGCTGCCTGTTCGGCAACGGCGAGCGCACGGGCAACGTCGACCTGGTGGCACTTGGCATCAACATGTTCACGCAGGGCATCGACCCGCAGATCGACTTCAGCGACATCGACCAGGTCAAGCGCACGGTCGAGTACTGCAACCAGCTGCCCGTGCCGGAGCGCAGCCCGTGGGCCGGCGACCTCGTGTTCACGGCGTTCAGCGGCTCGCACCAGGACGCGATCAAGAAGGGCTTCGAGGCGATGGCGGCGAAGGCCGAGGCGCAGGGCGTCACGGTCGACGAGATCGAGTGGGCCGTGCCCTACCTGCCGGTCGACCCGAAGGACCTGGGCCGCTCGTACGAGGCCGTCATCCGCGTGAACTCCCAGTCGGGCAAGGGCGGTGTCGCCTACCTGCTGAAGTCCGACCACGCGATCGATCTGCCCCGCAAGCTCCAGATCGAGTTCTCCGGCGTCGTGCAGGCCAAGACCGATGCCGAGGGCGGCGAGGTGACGAGCGAGCAGATCTGGTCGATCTTCACCGACGAGTACCTCCCGGCGACCGACACCGAGGCGAAGTGGGGCCGCTTCGAGCTGCTGGCCACGCAGACCCGCAGCGACATGTCGGGTGACGTGGTGCTCGACGTGGTGCTGCGCGACGACGACCAGGAGGTCGCGGTCTCCGGCAACGGCAACGGTCCGGTGGCCGCCTTCGTCGAGGTGCTGCGCGGACAGGGCTTCGACATCACGGTGTACGACTACGTCGAGCACGCTCTCAGTGCGGGCGGCGACGCGCAGGCTGCGGCCTACGTCGAGCTGCAGGTGGGGGACCAGCGTCTGTGGGGTGTCGGCATCGACGGCGACATCTCGACCGCGTCGCTCAAGGCGATCGTGTCGGGTGTGAACCGGTCGATCCGCACGCGCCAGCAGGAGCTCGCGGCGGTCTGAGGTCGCACCACGGAAGCGGCCGGGTCCCGAGGGCCCGGCCGCTTCCGCGTGCTCCGGCGGGTGGTCAGACCCACTGCACCAGCTGCCAGATGAGGCCGTTGGGGTCGGCGAACTGGCAGTAGCGCTCGCCCCACGGCTCGGTCTCCGGCGGTGTGACGACGCGGGCGCCGGCGGCGGCGATGCGGGCGAAGGCGGCGTCGAGGTCGTCCACGACGAACACCAGCAGCGTGCCCTGGCCTGCCGATCCAGCGATCTCCTCCGGGCGGAACGTGGGGAGCCCGGTCTGCAGGAAGATCAGGTTCGGCGGGGAACCGGGGTGCTCGAGCGACACGAAGCCCTCGGCGGACATGGCCTCCGTGAATCCGAAGTGGGTGGTGGCGAAGGCTGCGGAGGCGGCGATGTCTGGCACGTTGAGCGAGAGGGCGGTCTGGGTGATGTTCATGGGTCTCCTGTTCTAAACAACGTACAACGTACAGGATTAAGTGGGCCGACGGCTAGGCTATTCCCGATGGCGAAGAATCTGGTCGATCTGCTGTGGCGTGACAGTGCCGCTGAGACCTCGTCGCGCCGTGGACCGCGAGCCCGCCACTCCACCGACGACGTCGTGACGCGCGCGATCGACCTGGCCGATGCCGACGGCCTCGCCGCGGTCACCATCCGCGCTCTGGCCCAGGCATTGGGCCTCACCCCGATGTCGATCTACACGCACGTCAACAGCCGGGCGGATCTGCTCGTGCTGATGGCCGACGCGGTCCACGGACAGCGCGCACCGTCGGGCGACGCCGACGGGTGGCGAGCCCGCGTCCGCCTCGTCGCCGCGCACAACCTCGCCCTCTACCGCGCGCACCCCTGGCTGCTCGACGTGCACGACCCGCGCACCGCGCTCGGCCCCGGCACCATCGCGACGTACGACCGCGAGCTGCGCGCCTTCGACGGGCTCGGCCTCGACGACGTGGAGCGCGATGCGGCCCTCACGTTCGTGCGGGAGTTCACGCGGTCCGCCGCCGCACGCCTACGTGACGCCGCGGAAGCGGAGGACTTCGCGCCGATCTGGGCGGACGCCGCTCCGCGGCTCGCGGGCTACCTCGGCGACGACTACCCCCTGGCGCAGGCCGTGGGCCGGGCCGCTGGCGAGGCCATGGGCGGCCCGTCCGATGCGGACGCGGCCTGGGAGTTCGGGCTCGCGCGCGTCATCGACGGGCTCGCCGGTCTGATCGAGACCCGAGACGCGGCGCCCTGATCAGTCCTTCGGCTTGACGATCGCGATGGCCCCGGTCTCTGCGGCGACCTTGCGGCGGTAGAGGCGGCGCTGCTCCGGCAGGGACACGTCGAACGTGACCGCCAGGATCCGGATGACCGCCGTCACGACGATGCCGACGATCGCGGCCAGCGTGATCGGCATGCCGACCGCGTTCGCGATCACGATGAACGTGCATCCTGCCGCAGCCGCGACCGCGTACAGCGAGCCGACGTGCATGATCGCCGTCGGCAGGCCCATCAGCATGTCGCGCAGCACGCTCCCGCCGACCGCGGCGCAGACGCCGATGAACACGGCGGGCACCTCGGGGATGCCGAACGCGAGGGCCTTGCTCGTGCCGAAGGCACCGAACATGCCGATCACCACGGCGTCGAGCACCACGATCGCGGTGTTGAGGCGGGTGAACAGCCCCGCGAGCAGCATGCCGAGGAGCGCGGCACCCGCGGCGGTCACCAGGTACCACTGGTTCTGCAGGGTCGCGGGCGTCTGCCCGAGCAGGATGTCGCGGATGAGACCGCCGCCCATGCCGATCATGATCCCGATGATCGCGACGCCGAGCCAGTCGAGCCGCCGCTGCCCCTGGAATCCGGCGGCGAACATGGCACCCTGCACCCCGCCGAGCCCGACGCCGAGGAGGTCCGCCCACAGCGGAATGGTGAAGAGCGGTTCGGTCACCCGTCCATTGTCCCGCACGGAGGATAATCGGAAGGTGCCCACCTACCGAGACGAAGCGGTGATCCTGCGCACCCACAAGCTGGGCGAGGCGGATCGCATCGTCACGATGCTGTCGCGCCGGCACGGCAAGGTGCGGGCGGTCGCGAAGGGCGTGCGGCGCACGTCGTCGAAGTTCGGCTCGCGGCTCGAACCGTTCATGGTCGCCGACGTGCAGCTGTACGAGGGGCGCTCGCTCGACATCGTGCAGCAGGCGGAGTCGCTCGGCGCGTACGGCACCGACATCGCGGCGCACTACGACCGCTTCACCGCGGCCAACGCGATGGTCGAGACCGCCGACCGGCTGAGCGACGCGGAGGCCACCCCGGAGCAGTACCTGCTGCTGGTCGGCGGACTGCGTGCGCTCTCGCGCGGAGAGCACGTGCCACGCAGCATCCTCGACTCCTACCTCCTGCGCGTGATGTCGCTGTCGGGGTGGGCGCCGTCGCTCGACGACTGCGCCCGCTGCGGTGCCCCGGGGCCGCACACCGTGTTCGTCGCACAGCTGGGCGGGCTCGTGTGCCACGCCGACGCCCCCGCGGGCAGTCCGCGCATCGCCGAGAAGACCCTGGCACTGCTGCGCGCGCTCATCCGCGGCGACTGGGAGCTCATCGACGCCGCCCCGCACGCCGACACCGCTGCCGCCTCCGGCCTGGTGGCGGCCTATGCCCAGTGGCACCTGGAGCGCGGCATCCGCTCTCTCGCGCACGTCACCACCACCCCGGGAGAAGGAGCACGGTGAGCCCGAAGCCCTACACGCACAAGGACGCCGTCGCCTACCGGCCGCTCGACTGGACCGGGGTGTATCCGCCGCCGTTTCCCGCGGTGCCCGAGCACGTCGCGATCGTGATGGACGGCAACGGCCGCTGGGCGAACCGCCGTGGCCTCAGCCGCATCGAGGGGCACAAGGCGGGGGAGGAGGTGCTGCTCGACGTGGTCGCCGGCGCGATCCAGGCCGGGGTGAAACACCTCTCGGTCTACGCCTTCTCCACCGAGAACTGGGCCCGGTCGCCCGAGGAGGTGCGCTTCCTGATGGGCTACAACCGCGACGTGCTGCACCGCCGCCGCGACCAGCTCAACGAGTGGGGCGTGCGGGTGCGGTGGGCCGGGCGCAAGCCGCGCCTGTGGGGCAGCGTCATCAAGGAGCTGCAGTACGCCGAGCAGCTCACCCGCGGCAACGACGTGCTCACGCTCACGATGTGCGTGAACTACGGCGGCCGCGTGGAGCTGGTCGACGCGATGCGGGCGATCGCCGCCGATGTCGCGGCGGGGCGCCTCAAGCCGAACGCGATCACCGAGAAGACCGTCCGGCGTCACCTCTACGTGCCCGACATGCCCGATGTCGACCTGTTCCTGCGCAGCTCGGGCGAGCAGCGCACGTCGAACTTCCTGCTGTGGGAGTCGGCCTACGCCGAGATGGTGTTCCTCGACACGCTGTGGCCCGACTTCTCGCGCGAGGAGCTGTGGCGCGCGATCGGCGTCTACCTGTCGCGCGACCGGCGCTTCGGCGGAGCGATCGACACCCCCGACGCCTCGGCCTGAGCACGCAGCCAGCGCTCCGTCTCGCGCGGGTGCGTCAGCCGCACGACGGTGAGGTGCGGGAAGCGCTCGACGTAGCCCGGCATCCGCTCGCTCCAGGTGTGCAGCGTCTTCGTCTGCCACGCGAGGATGTTCTGCTCGGGGTCGCGGTTGAGCAGGTTCCACGGCCCCTTCTCGCGGTTTCCGTTCCAGAGTTCCTTCCGCAGAATGCCGCGGGCCAGCGTCCGCCGCAGCAGCCGTCCCCGCACCACCGGGTACGGGTAGTCGAGCCAGACCGCGAGCTGGGCGCGCGGCGTCAGGAACGCGTCGGTGCCCTTGCTCGTGTACTGCCACTCGGTCACCCAGCGGTCCTCCGCCGCGAAGGCGCGCACGTCGTCGAGGAACTCCGGGCGCGGAGTCCAGCCCGGCCCGTGGAACAGCGCGTCGATCTCGACGTGGCGGAGCCCCCACAGCTCGCCGAGGCGACGCGCGAGGGTGGTCTTGCCCGAGCCCGTGACGCCCGCCACGAGCACGCGCTCCGGCCGACGAGGGAGCGGGTCGTCGGCGGAGAGCATCCGAGCATCCTACCGAGCACGGAATACCCCGGGAGTGCATGCGGTTGGATGAAGGTGTGACTGAACCCATCTCCATCGACATCTGGTCCGACATCGCCTGCCCGTGGTGCTACATCGGCAAGCGCAATCTCGAGAAGGGTCTGGAGGCGGTCTCCGCCGACGAGGACGCCCCCCGGGTCACCGTCACGTTCCACTCGTTCGAGCTCTCGCCCGACACACCGGTCGATTTCCACGGCGACGAGGTCGACTTCCTCGCCGGGCATAAGGGCATGCCGCGTGAGCAGGTCGAGCAGATGCTGTCGCACGTCACCGGCGTGGCCGCGGACGCGGGGCTCGAGTACCGCTTCGACCTGCTGCAGCACACCAACACCGTGAAGGCGCACGAGCTGCTGCACTTCGCGAAGGCTGAGGGGCTTCAGCACGAGATGGAGGAGCGGCTGATGTCCGCGTACTTCACCGAGGGCAAGCACGTGGGTCGCATCGACGATCTGGTGGCGCTGGCGGCCGAGGTCGGCCTCGACGCCGACAAGGCCCGCGCCGCGCTCGAGAGCGAGCAGTATCTGCCCGACGTGCGTCAGGATCAGGCGCAGGCCCGGGCGTACGGCATCCAGGGCGTGCCGTTCTTCGTGGTCGACGGCCAGTACGGCATCAGCGGTGCGCAGCCGCCGGCAGCGTTCGAGAACGTGCTCCGCGACCTGTGGGCGCAGCGCGGCGAGGCCGTCGAGGCCTGACCGCCGCCGGCCGAGAGCATCAGAACGGCGGGGACCCGATCGCGGGCCCCCGCCGTTCTCTCGTTCGCGTCAGACGCGCTGCTGGCGAGGTGCCAGCGGCAGGGGTTCCATGGGCTGGTCGTCGGCGGTGAGATCGATGCCGAGGTCCTTCGCATAGACGACCCGCGAGGCGATGCTCACCTGATCGCCGCTCTCGGTCAGCTCGAACACACGCCCGCCGCGGAGGCGGTTGCGCTCCGCTCCGTCGAGGCCGTACGCACCGAAGCCGGTTCCCGGCGCGTAGCCGAGCAGCACGCCGTAGTAGTCGCCCATGTAGTCGTTGACGTGGTCGTGGCCGACGAACACGCCCTTCACGTCGCCGCGCTCGACGATCGCGTTGAACATGCCCGAGTTGAAGGGCCCGGGGCACTCGTCCTCGTTGCGCTCTCCGACGATGCCGTGGCGCGCGCGGCCGCGGGCGGCGTCGGCCTCCGTGCGGGTGTCCACGCCGCCCCACCACATGAACCGGTGCTCCCAGAGCGCGATGTGGAGGAACATGAGGGCGGGGACCTTGCGGCCGGCGCGCTGCTCGAGCCGCTGCGACTGCTCGCGATACCAGGCGACCTGGTCCATGCGCACCCAGTCCCAGGTAGGGTAGCCGGCGAAGTCCTGTCCGGCGAGGGCGTCCGGGGCGTAGCGGCCGGAGTCCAGCAGCCAGAGCGCGAACGCCTCCCGGTTCTTCTTCGCCGACGAGCCGATGGTCAGCAGCGTGTTGCTGGTGCCGGTCACGCCGCGCGTGCTCTCCGCGTTCACGTTGAACTCGTACGAGCGGTAGATCTTCAGCATCCCCGCCTCGTCCACGCCCGACTGCGGGAGCGAGTCCTCGTCGTGGTTGCCGTAGGTCACCGCCCACGGGATGCCGCGGGACTCCATCGGCCACACGACGTTGTTGATCGCCTGCTTCACGGCGAGACGGGTCTCGCATCCGCCCGTGATCACGTCGCCGTTGATCACCACGAGGTCGGGCTGCTCCTGGTCGAGCACCTTCTCGATCAGCTCGACGGTGCGGCGGTCGGTCTGCTCATCGTCCTGCGTGTCGTTGAACTGCACGACCGTGAAGGTCCCGTCGGCGCGGAACCGCAGTCCACGCGCGGCTTTCGCTGTCGAGGCGGCCACGGTCGTGTCGGCGGCGGCGGCGGTGGTGCCGAGGGGCAGGGCGGAGCCGAGGGCGCCGAGCGCTCCGGCGGTGAGGACGGTTCGCCGGCTGATCGGCAGTCGGTCGGGCATGCGGTGTCTCCTTCATCTGCGGCGGGTGTGGCCGCAGGGGAGACTAGGGGCGCCGGATGGCGAGGGTCTGACGAGCGCGTGAACACCGCGGCCATTCGAGGGCCGCGAGCAGCCCGTTCCGGGTGACGCGGGGGTGAACGAGCGCGGCCCCGGGTCAGCGGGAGAGTGCGGCCTCGATCGCCTCGACGATCTCGGGGGAGTCCGGCTTCTGCTTCGGGCGGAAGCGCAGCACCTCTCCGTCGGGCAGCACCAGGAACTTCTCGAAGTTCCACTCCACCCGTCCGGCCTTGCCGCCCGCGTCAGGGGTCTCCTTGAGCGCCTTGTACAGCTCGGACGCGTTCCTGCCGTTGACCTTGACCTTGTCGTTGACCGGGAAGGTCACGCCGTACGTGGTGGAGCAGAACTCGAGGATCTCGTCGACCGAGCCCGGCTCCTGACCGAAGAACTGGTTGCACGGGAAGCCGACGACCGTGAAGCCGCGGTCGCCGAAACGGCGCTGCAGCTCCTCCAGCTGCTCGTACTGCGGGGTGAGCCCGCACTTGGACGCCACGTTCACCACCATCACCACGTCGGCACCGAGATCGTCGAGGGTCTTCTCCTGACCCTGAGCGTCGGTGAACGGGATCGAACGGAGCGCGGAATCGGTCATATGCACAGCTTAGGTCGCCGCATCCGCAGGGGCTCCGGGTCTGGGAGAATGGACGTGCCATGACTGTCGCCACCGCCCCCGCCCGCCCCCTCCGCATCGGCCCGATCGACCTCGACGTGCCGGTCGTGCTCGCACCCATGGCGGGCATCACCAACACGGCCTTCCGGCGACTGTGCCGGGAGTACGGCGCGGGGCTGTACGTGAGCGAGATGATCACGTCGCGCGCGCTGGTCGAGCGCAACGAGACCACGATGCGGCTGATCCGTCATCACGAGTCCGAGACGCCGCGGTCCATCCAGCTCTACGGCGTCGATCCGAAGACGATCGCGGAAGCCGTGCGCATCATCGTGGCGGAGGACCACGCCGACCACATCGACCTGAACTTCGGCTGCCCGGTGCCCAAGGTCACGCGCAAGGGCGGCGGGGCGGCTCTGCCCTGGAAGTCGAAGCTGTTCGCCGACATCGTGGATCAGGCCGTGAAGGCCGCCGGCGACATCCCGCTCACGGTCAAGATGCGCAAGGGCATCGACCGCGATCACCTCACGTTCCTCGACGCCGGGCGCGCGGCGGAGGACGCCGGGGCGGCCGCGGTGGCGCTGCACGCCCGCACCGCGAGCGAGTTCTACTCCGGCCACGCGGACTGGAACGCGATCGGCGAGCTCAAGCAGGCCGTCACGAGCATCCCGGTGCTCGGCAACGGTGACATCTGGTCGGCCGACGATGCCGTGCGCATGATGGCCGAGACCGACTGCGACGGTGTGGTGGTTGGTCGCGGCTGCCTCGGGCGGCCGTGGCTGTTCGGCGAGCTGGCCAACGCGTTCGGCGGCGAGGGCAAGACGGTCGACGCCACTCTCGGCTTCGTGTCGGATGCGTTCCGCCGTCACGCCGAACTGCTGGTGGAGTTCTTCGAGGACGAGGACCGCGGGTGCCGCGACGTGCGCAAGCACGTGTCGTGGTACTTCAAGGGCTACCCCGTCGGCGGCGACATCCGCACGGGCCTGGCGACGGCGTCGAGCCTCGCCGAGATCGACGAGCTGCTGGGTCGCCTCGACCGGTCGGCACCGTACCCTGGAGCCGACGCCGAGGGGCAGCGCGGGCGCGCCGGTCACCCGAAGAAGACGGCGCTGCCGGAGAAGTGGCTGGAGTCGCGCGAGCTGGCCTCCAGCGCCTCGGAGATGATGCGTGGAGCGGAGATCGAGAACAGTGGCGGATGACCCCTCGGTCGGCGGTCGCGCCGACGGCTACCACCCGCGCGACGCCGAGCGCTTCTTCGCCGAGACGCACCGCTCCGAGCGCGACGACTTCGCGCGCGACAGGGCCCGCGTGCTCCACTCGGCCGCGCTGCGCCGTCTGGCCGCCAAGACGCAGGTGCTCAGCCCGGCGAGCACGGCCGACTTCGCGCGCAACCGCCTGACGCATTCGCTCGAGGTGGCGCAGGTGGGTCGCGAGCTCGCCGCGGCGCTCGGCGTCTCCGCCGACGTGGTCGACACCGCCTGCCTGAGCCACGACCTCGGCCACCCGCCGTTCGGTCACAACGGCGAGCGGGCGCTGAACGAGTGGGCGGAGCCGATCGGCGGTTTCGAGGGCAATGCGCAGTCGCTGCGCATCCTCACGCGCCTCGAGGCCAAGGTGCTCGACGCGGACGAGCACTCGGTCGGCTTGAACCTGACCAGGGCCAGCCTCGACGCGACCTGCAAGTACCCCTGGACGGTGGACAGCCCCGTGCCCGACCCGGGCGGCCGACTCAAGTTCGGTGTGTACCCGGAGGACGAGGCGGTGTTCCGCTGGATGCGCGAGGGGGCGCCCGGCCGCCTGCGGTGCATCGAAGCCGAGATCATGGATCTCTCCGACGACATCGCCTACTCGGTGCACGACTTCGAGGATGCGATCGTCAACGGCTACGTCGACGTGGCGCAGCTCGCCGACCCCGCGGCCCATGAGGCACTGCTCAGCCGCATCCAGCAGTGGGTGGGCTATGACTTCACGCGCGACGAGCTCGCCGACGCCCTCTACCGTCTGGCATCGCAGCCGATGTGGCTCGCGTCGTTCGACCGCTCGCGACAGTCGCTCGCACGGCTGAAGAACCTCACCAGCGACCTGATCGGGCGCTTCGCCCGTGCGGCCGTGTCCGCGACGCGCGAGGCCTACGGCACGGCACCGCTGGTCCGCTACAACGCGCACGTCATCGTGCCGCGCGTGATCGAGGTCGAGATCGCCGTGCTCAAGGGCATCATGGGTCAGGCCATCGTCACGATCGACGCACGAAAGGGCGTGTACAAGGAGCAGCGGCGGGTGCTCAAGCGCCTCGCCGACGCCCTGTGGTCGACCGATGCGCTGTGGTCGGCCGGTGCCGACGTGCTGGAGCCCGCGTTCGCCGCCGACTTCGTCGCCGCCGAGAGCGACGCGGAGCGGGCGAGGGTCGTGGTAGATCAGATCGCGAGCCTGACCGACCAGAGCGCGGTGGACTGGCACAACCGGCTCGTCGGGGAGATCGACCCGGCGGAGGTCGGCATCTGGACCCCGCGTCACGCGCGACCCGGCACGCGCACCCCCGTCACGCGGCGTCCCGTCGCCGAAGGGGCGCACTGATGCCGCGGATCCGGCAGGCCGACGTCGACGAGGTGAAGGCCCGCACGAACATCGCCGACATCGTGGGCGAGCGCGTGGCGCTGAAGTCGGCGGGGGTCGGATCCCTCAAGGGGCTGTGCCCGTTCCACGACGAGAAGAGCCCGAGCTTCCACGTCCGCCAGCAGGTCGGCTACTACCACTGCTTCGGCTGCGGGGAGTCGGGCGACGTGTACTCGTTCCTCCGGGCGATGGACCACGTGAGCTTCACGGAGGCGGTCGAGCGGCTCGCGGGCCGCATCGGCTACACGCTGCACTACGAAGACGGGGGAGCGGCCCCGGAGACCAGCGGCCGCAGCCGCCTGTACGCGGCGAACACCGCGGCGGCGGAGTTCTTCCGCGCCCAGCTGCTGACCCCCGACGCCGAAGCCGCGCGTCGGTTCCTCGGCGAGCGGGGCTTCGACGCCGGAGCGGCCGCGCACTTCGGGGTGGGCTTCGCGCCGCGCGGGTGGGACGGGATGCTCAAAGCGCTGTCGGCGCAGGGCTTCACGCGCGACGAGCTCAGCGCCGCTGGACTCGTGTCGACCGGGCAGCGCGGCGTGTACGACCGGTTCCGCGGGCGACTGGTGTGGCCGATCCGCGACGTGTCGGGACAGACCATCGGCTTCGGCGCGCGCAAGCTCTTCGACGACGACCAGGGCCCCAAGTACCTGAACACGCCCGAGACCCCGATCTACAAGAAGGCGCAGGTGCTGTACGGGCTCGACCTCGCCAAGCGCGACATCGCCCGCGGCGACCCCCGGCGCGTCGTTGTCGTCGAGGGCTACACCGACGTGATGGCGTGTCACCTCGCCGGTCTCACGACCGCGATCGCGACGTGTGGAACGGCGTTCGGCACCGAGCACATCAAGGTCCTGCGCCGTGTCATGGGCGACGACAACGCCTCCGGCGAGGTCGTGTTCACGTTCGACGGCGACGAGGCGGGTCAGAAGGCCGCGCTGCGGGCGTTCACGGAGGACGACCGCTTCAACGCGCAGACCTTCGTGGCCGTGGCTCCGGACGGGCTCGACCCGTGCGACCTCCGCCTGCAGCGCGGCGATGCGGCCGTGCGCGGGCTCATGGACGCCAAGCAGCCGATGTTCGAGTTCGCGATCGACCGCAAGCTCGCCGGCTTCGACCTCTCGACCGTGGAGGGCCGCGTGGGCGCGCTCCGGGCCGCGGCGCCGATCGTGGCGGAGATCCGGGACCGTCTGCTGCGCCCGGGGTACGAGCGTGTACTGGCACGCCGTCTGGGCATGGACCCGACCGAGGTGCACGGCGAGGTCGAGCGGGCGGCTCGGGGCGCGGCGACCGGTGCGCCGAGGCGCGAGACCTCGACCCCCGACGCCACCTCGGGTGCCCCTGCGGTGGCCGCGGTCACGCTGGCGAGCCTGCCCCGCACCGCCGATGTGGCCGTGGAGCGCGACGCCCTCATGGGTGCGCTGCAGTACGGGCACCAGATCGACGCGGTGCTGCTCGACCGTGCCCTGTCGCAGCCGTTCCGCACACCGGGGCTCGACGCGGTGCGCGAGGCGATCGCGGCAGCTCCGGACCGCAGCAGGCCGGGGTGGGTGACCGATGCGGTCAATGCGGTGCGGGAGCCGTACCGGTCGCTCGGCGGCGAGCTGCTGATGACGCCGTTCCCGGCGCGCGACGAGGCGGGGGCGGTCGCCTCCGCGACGGATCTCGCGCGGCGGCTGGTGGTGCGGCAGCTCGAGCGGGAGAAGCAGGAGCTCCTGGGTGCGGTGCAGCGCGTCCCGGCGGACTCCGACGGCGGGCGGGCTCTGCGGGTCCGTCTCCGCGACATCGATGTGGAGCGTCAGCGCTTCTCGGCCGAGTCGTAACGGGGCGGGGCGCGGTGCAGCGGGCAGGATGGAAGACATGTCCCGCAGGCCCGTCTCCACGTCCGCGATCGAGTGCTCCGATCTGGTGATCGACCGCATCGGTCACGGCACACCGAACCGCGCGGTGGACGGGGTCACCTTCACCCTGGCGCCCGGCGGGCTCATCTGCGTCGCCGGACCCACGGGGTCTGGGAAGTCGACGCTCGTCGCCGCTCTCGCCGGGTCCACCGACCCCTCCGTGCGCGTGGTGGGCGGCAGCGCCCAGGTCTGCGGCATCGACATCCGCCGTCCCGGTCGCAAGCACCGCATCCTCACGTACCGCACGGGATTCGTGCCGCAGGGTGCGGGCGCGGATCTGCCGCCGCGGCTCACGGTGAATGAGGTCATCGCCGAGCCGATCCTGATCCGCGAGCGCCGCGTCAACACCAAGGCGCTGTCGATCCGTGTCGCGACGCTATTGGACGAGCTGCACCTGCCCCTGGGGACGGCGTCGAAGTTCCCGTACGAATTGAGCGCGGGCATGCGGCAGCGCGTCGCGATCGCCCGGTCGTTCGTGCTCGAGCCCCGGGTCCTGATCGCGGACGAGGTGCTGGCCAACCTCGACCTCGAGGTGCGCCCGGTGGTGTTCGACGCGATCACGCGGCGGCGCACCGAGGAGGGCATGGCGGCGCTGCTGGTGACGAACGACGCCGATTTCATCCGCGAGCTCAATGCCGAGACGCTCATGCTGCGCGGCGGCCACGTGGTGGCGAGAGGGGTGGGGAAGGACCTGCTCTGGGTGCCCAACGCGGAGACCGATTCCCGCGGCTGATGGCGACACGCCCGGCGTCCGGCGAAGGGCCGTCGGTGTCACGAACGGCCTTCGGAGTTTGCTAAGCTTGTCGAGTTGCCCGCACAGCGGAGCACATTCCTCGGTAGCTCAATTGGCAGAGCAGCCGGCTGTTAACCGGCAGGTTCTTGGTTCGAGTCCAAGCCGGGGAGCCAACGAGAAGAGCCCCCTCTGCGGAGGGGGCTCTTCTCGTCTCCCGAGACGCGCATCCTTACGGACGAGACCACTCAGCAGAGTATCGGTCTGTTCACAGTAAAATGTTACTCTCGTCGCACCGCTGACCTCGTTCGCGGTCGAAGGAGAGATCGATGACGACATCCGACCCCCGCGAACTGCGCTCAGGGCTCAAGCCGCGCCACATGTCCATGATCGCGATCGCGGGCGTCATCGGCGCCGGGCTGTTCGTGGGTTCGGGGGCGGTGATCCACGCCGCAGGACCCGCCGCGATCATCGCCTATGCGACCGCCGGGGTGATCGTCGTGCTGGTGATGCGCATGCTGGGGGAGATGTCGGTGATGAACCCCGACAGCGGCTCCTTCTCCACGTACGCGGACCGCGCGATCGGTCGATGGGCGGGCTTCAGCATCGGCTGGCTCTACGCGTGGTTCTGGATCGTGGTCCTCGGCGTCGAGGCGACCGCCGGCGCGTTGATCCTCCACCGGTGGATGCCCGGAGTCCCGCAGTGGGGATTCGCTCTGGCGCTCATGGTGGTGCTCACCCTCACGAACCTGGCGTCCGTCGCGTCGTACGGCGAGTTCGAGTTCTGGTTCGCCGGGGTCAAGGTCGTCGCGATCGCCGCGTTCCTCGTGATCGGGGTGCTGGCGGCGCTCGGCGCGTTCCCCGGGTTCCCCCCACCGGGGCTCGACAATCTCGTGGCCCACGGCGGGTTCTTCCCGAACGGCGTGCTCGCCGCGTTCTCGAGCGTCCTCGTCGTGGTGTTCTCGTACTTCGGCTCGGAGATTGCGACGATCGCCGCCGGGGAATCGACCAACCCCACCGTGGCCGTCCGCAAGGCGGTCAATTCCGTGGTGTGGCGGATCATCGTCTTCTACGTCGGGTCGATCTCCCTGATCGTGCTGTTGCTACCCTGGAACGACGCCTCGATCGCGAAGAGCCCGTTCGTCGCGGTTCTCGACGCGATCGGCATCCCGGTGGCGGCGGTGATCATGGACGTCGTGGTGCTGGTGGCGGTGCTCTCGTGCCTGAACTCGGGCCTCTACACGGCGAGCCGCATGCTCTACTCGCTGGCTCGGCGGGGCGACGCCCCCGCGCTGCTCGGCCGCACGGCGCGGAACGGCTCGCCCCGGTACGCCGTGCTGGCCGCGACGGTCGTGGGGTTCATCACCGTCGGGCTGAACTACCTGTATCCCGACACGGTCTTCCTGTTCCTGCTGAACTCGTCGGGGGCGATCGCCCTCTTCGTCTGGCTCGTGATCGCCGTGTCGCAGATCCGGCTGCGGCGGGCGGCGATGCGCCGAGGTGTGCAGGTGCCCCTGCGCATGTGGGGCTTTCCGGTGCTCAGCTACGTCGTCGTGGCGGTGATCGTCGCTCTGTGCCTGGCGATGTTCCTCCAGCCGGACACCCTCTGGCAGATCACGATCTCGCTCGCGATCGCGGTGCTCGTCAGTGTCGTCGGCATGCTCCGTCACCGCCGCGCCGGAGGCGGCTCGACGCAGAAGGCGGCCGGGAGCGGATCGCTCCCGGCCGCCGATGCGGTGGTGGACTGACCGTCAGCGCGCGGCGCCGGCCAGGGAGCCCTCGACCTGCCCGGCTGGGTCGACGATCAGGCACTGGATCACGCGGTCGTTCGCCTGCTCCCACGAGTCCTGGCTCGGCGTGAGCGTGGTCACGTCGAGGGCCGACTCCTGGTAGCCGATGCCGACGAAAGAGGTGAACGCGTCGCCGATGCACCCCTCGGACGCGGCGCCGATGGCGTCCTCCGAGTAGTCGCCGTCGTCCATCGTGATCTCGTGGAAGACCTCTTCGTCGTGCGGCTCGGTGCACGGCACGACGTTCGCGTCGGTGAGCATCCCCGAGCCGGTCTCGAGCATGCAGTCGCCGAGCTTCACGGAGAAGACGTCGATGTTGGCGCTCTCCGTCACCTGGCCGGTCTCCTCGTCGCGGTTCGCGTCACCGGAGCCGCTGCCCAGGATGCTGTTGATCGCGCTGCAGCCGCTCAGGGCGAGCGAGCCCGCCGCGATCGATCCTGCGAGCACGAGCGCGCGACGAGTGCGCATCTTCATCATGTTTCCCCTCCAAAGCGTGGTGCGGGGCATGCTGATATATCCCCGCCGCGAACACGCTATAGTGCCCGAAGTCTGTGACGCAACTCGACGGATGCTGTGCGTGGGCTGAAAGCGCTCAGCCCTCGAGGTCGTCCACCCCGGGCAGCCAGCTCACACCGGGGCGGCCCCATCCGCGCTTGCGGGCGATCTTCTGCGTGGTCTTCCAGTCGGCGTCCGACAGTCGATCGATGTAGAGCACTCCGTCGAGGTGGTCGAACTCGTGCTGCATGATGCGAGCACGCCACCCATCCACTTCGAGCGTCACCGGCGCGCCGTCGAGGTCGATCGCCGTCACGCGCACGCGATCGGACCGGCGGAGCGGGAACCGCTCGCCGGGGAACGACAGGCATCCCTCGGCCTCGAGATCGGGGTCGGGTGCGCCCGGCTCGGGGGGCGTCATCCACAGCACGGGATTGATCAGCACGCCTCGCCAGGGGCGGTCCTCGTCGTCGACGTAGTTGTACGTGTAGATGCGCAACGGCACCCCGACCTGCGGGGCGGCCAGCCCGACGCCGGGAGCGGCGTCCATCGTCTCGAACATGTCGGAGACGAGCGTGCGCACCTCCTCGGTGATCTGCTCGACGGGGGATGCGGGGGAGTGGAGGACGGGATCGCCCATGATGCGAATCGGAAGTACGGCCACGTCACAACCCTAGTCCGCGAGACTCTCCGGGTAGGGTCGTAGTGTGAGCGCAGGGGTGTGGATGGGGATGGCCGAAGACGTCGGCGACCAGCTCGTCGGTGCCTTCCAGAACCCGGGGATCCTGCTCGGCATCCCTCTCGCCCTGGCCGGTGCCGTCTTCATGTCGCTCGGCGCGCAGTACCAGCACCGCGGGGTGGAGAAGGTCGAGCGGCTGAGCGGCTCCACCGGCACCTCCGGGCTCACGTTCGCCCAGATCAAGGGTCTGCTCACGCGCCCGTCCTGGATCATCGGCACGCTGATGCTCGGCCTCGCGATCGTCTGCCAGCTCGCAGCCCTCGTGCAGGCGCCACTGATCGTCGTGCAGCCGCTCGGCGCGATCGCCCTGGTCATCACGACGCTCCTCAACGCGAGGATCTCCGGGCATTCCCCGACCAGGCAGTCGCTCACGGCGATCGTGGCGTGCGTCGGCGGCATCTTCCTGTTCGTGTTCTTCGCGGCGATCTTCGCGACGGAGCAGGACGTCACCGACCGCGAACTGTTCGTGATCCTCGCCCTCCTGCTCGTCGTCATCATCGTGCTCGGTGCGTGCTGGCTGATCCTGCGTCACCGCATGCGCGCGCTGTTCTACGTGATCGGAGCCGGCATCCTGTACGGCTTCGTGGCGACGCTCGCGAAGGTCGTCATCAAGCGCATCGAGGCGGGCCAGTTCGAATGGATCACCGCCGTCTGCGTGCTTGCCCTGGTGTCGGCCGCGGCCGTGGGCGCGTACTTCGTGCAGACCGCCTACAGCTCGGGACCCCCCGACCTCGTGATCGCCGGACTCACGGTCGTCGACCCGCTCGTGGCGGTGCTCATCGGCATGGTCGTGCTGGGCGAGGCGGCCGCCGCGCCGTGGTGGGTGCTCATCATCTTCGCGATCGCCGGGGGCATCGCCGTGTGGGGTGTCGTGGGCCTCGCGCGCTACCACCCGCAGGTGCTCAGCGACAGCCAGGAGCTCGGCATCACCCGGGGCAGCTCGGCTCCGACGCACGCGGACGATGCCGCAGCCGCCGCACCGCCGTCACCGATGCGCGACGCGGCGTCTGCCGTCGAGGAGACGTCCGCCGCTGAAGCGCCGCGCTCTGGCGACGACCCCGAGGCGCGCACGCGCCCCGACGCCCCGTAGCCTCGTTCTCGGTTCGACGCGACGCACGCAGACGCCCGCCCGTCCCCGAGGACGAGCGGGCGCGCGACCGCGGCCGGAGGACCGGCTCAGTAGGTCTGATCGATGAGGTCGGGCGACACCTCGGACGCTGCGGCCTCGTCGACGAAGTACACCGTGCGCTTGCGCCCCTTGGCACCGGCCGCCGGCACGCTCGTATAGCTCGCGCCCGCCAGTGCGAGGCCCAGCGCGGAGGCCTTGTCCGCTCCCGTCAGCACGAGCCAGACCCGCTTGGACGAGTTCAGGACCGGACGCGTGAGCGTGATCCGCTCCGGCGGGGGTTTGGGGGAATCGCGCACCGGCAGCGCGGCAGCGTCCGTGACCGTCACTTCCTCGCGATCCGGGAACAGCGAGGCGATGTGGCCGTCGGGACCGACGCCCAGGAAGCACACCGCGAAGGACGGCCAGGGGTGGTCGTCCGTGCCGAACCGGGCGAGTTCCGCCGCGTACGCGGCAGCGGCCTCGTCGAGGTTCAGACCGCTGTCGGACGCCGCGGCCTCGTGGATGTTCTCCTCGGGCACCGGGATGTGGTCGAGCAGGGCGTTGCGGGACTGGAGCGCGTTGCGGTCCGAGTCGTCGCGGGGAACGAAGCGCTCGTCGCCCCACCAGAAGTGCACGAGCGACCAGTCGATGTCCGCCGCGCGCGGGTTGTCGGCGACCGCACGGAGCACGGCCCCGCCCATGGAACCGCCGGTGAGGGCGATGTGGGCGACGCGACCGTTCCTGGTGCGCGCCTTGACGCGGGTGAGGAAACGATCGGCGACCCGGAGGGCGAGGGCTGTCGGGGTGGCCTCGACCACGACCCGCTTCTCTGCGGACGATTCCGACATCGGTGTCACTCTCCCGTCTCGGGCGGACCGAGCTTCTCCCAGCCATCCGTGATGACTCGACCGTACAGGAGATCTGGATCCAATCTGCGCAGCTCCTCGGCGAGGCACTCGCGCAGCGTGCGCCGCGGCAGGTGGAGGTCGTGGTTGGGCTGGTCCGGCTGCGTGAGCACGGCGATGCCGGGCGAGGGACGCTCCAGCAGGATGTCACCGGACTCACGCGTCAGACGCACGGACTTGATGCCCTCCTGCCACTCCTCCGGGCTCTCGTACGACCACCGCACCGGCACGTCCAGCGCCATCTGCAGCCACGCGGCGAGCAGAGCGGTGGAGGGGGAGGCGGCGGCCCCGCGCACCTCGACGGCGGTGATGGTCTCGTACGGCGGCTGATCCAGCACGGCGGCCAGCTGCTCGCGCCAGTGCGTGAGCCGCGTCCACGCGAGGTCGGTGTCGCCGGGCGCGTGCGTGCGGCCGAGCAGCGCGAGCCGGTCGCGCACATCGGGCGAGGTCGCGGCGTCGGTGATCCGGCGCTGCGCGATGCGGCCGAGCGGGGAGGACGACGGCGACGCCGGAGCCTCCTCCGGCCACCACGCCACGACGGGTGCGTCGGGGAGCAGGAGCCCGGTGATCAGGCTCTCCTCGTTGCTGGCGGCGTCGCCGTAGGCGTGCAGCACCACGACCTCGCTGGCTCCGGCGTCTCCGCCCACACGGATCTGTGCGTCCAGGCGGGACTCGCCGTCTCCGGTCGTGAGCACGATCACGCGCATCGGGTGCTCACGCGAGGCGTCGTTGGCCGCGTCGATCGCGGCCTCCGCGACTCCGTTGCGCGCGGAGATGACGAGCGTCAGCACGCGTCCGAGGGCGACCGCGCCGCCCTCCTCGCGCACCTTGACGAGCTGCTTCGCGACCTGGCTGACGGTCGTGTCGGGAAGGTCGATGATCACGGGCGTCTCCAGACTCGTCCGTCGCGGGCCAGCAGGTCGTCGGCGGACGCCGGGCCCCACGATCCCGGAGCGTACTGCTCCACCGGGCCGCCCTGGGCCGCCCAGTACTTCTCCACCGGGTCGAGGATCTTCCAGGAGAGCTCGACCTCCTCGTGCCGCGGGAAGAGCGGCGGGTCTCCGAGCAGCACGTCGAGGATGAGCCGCTCGTACGCCTCCGGGCTCGCCTCCGTGAAGGCGTGGCC
This sequence comes from Microbacterium sp. K41, assembly GCF_004794395.1. Taxonomy (NCBI): domain Bacteria; kingdom Bacillati; phylum Actinomycetota; class Actinomycetes; order Micrococcales; family Microbacteriaceae; genus Microbacterium; species Microbacterium sp. K41. Next base: position 21,594 of record NZ_SSDO01000227.1, read on the forward strand.
GTAGCCGAAGTCCATCGTGACGTCGCGCACGTTCGAGCCCGTGCCGGGGACCTTCGAGCCGAACCGGATCGTGACACCCTCATCGGGCTGCACGCGGATGACGAGCGCGTTCTGTCCGAGCTCGGAGGCGTTGCCCCGGCCGAAGAGGTGCTGCGGTGCCCGGTTGAACACGACGGCGATCTCGGTCACGCGACGGCCGAGGCGCTTGCCGGTGCGCAGGTAGAACGGCACGCCCGCCCAGCGTCGCGTGTCGATCTCCAGCTTGATGGCCGCGTAGGTCTCGGTCGTGGACTCGGGGTTCATGCCCTCCTCGTCGAGGAAGCCGGTCACCTTCTCGCCGCCCTGCCAGCCACCGGCGTACTGCCCGCGGGCCGTCGCGAGCGACAGGTCCTCCGGCACGTGCACGGCGGCGAGCACCTTCTCCTTCTCGGCGCGCAGATGCTCCGCCGACAGGCTGATCGGCTCCTCCATCGCGGTGAGCGCCAGCAACTGCAGGAGGTGGTTCTGGATCACGTCACGGGCCGCCCCGATGCCGTCGTAGTACCCCGCGCGTCCCCCGACGCCGATGTCCTCGGCCATCGTGATCTGCACGTGGTCCACGTAGTTGCGGTTCCAGATCGGCTCGTACAGCTCATTGGCGAAGCGCAGCGCCAGGATGTTCTGGACCGTCTCCTTGCCGAGGTAGTGGTCGATGCGGAAGATCGAGTCGGCGGGGAACGCGACCTCCAGCGCCGCGTTCAGCGCGCGGGCTGACTCGAGGTCGTGCCCGAACGGCTTCTCGATGACCACACGCCGCCACCGCTCATCGTCGTCGGCGTCCTGCCCGACGAGCCCGGAGTCCTTGAGCTGCTTCGCCACCAGCGGGAAGTCCTTCGGCGGGATCGACAGGTAGAACGCGTGGTTGCCCATCGTGCCGCGTTCCACGTCGAGACGCTCGACGGTCTCCCTGAGCTTGCGGAAGGAGTCCGGGTTGTCGAACTCGCCGGACACGAAGCGGATGCCCTGCAACAGCTGCGCCCAGGTCTCCTCGCGGAACGGCGTCCTGGCGTGCTCCTTCACCGCGTCGTACACGACCTGCGCGAAGTCCTGGTCCTCCCAGTCGCGTCGGGCGAACCCGACCAGAGCGAACCCGGGGGGCAGCAGGCCGCGGTTGGCGAGGTCGTACACCGCGGGCATGAGTTTCTTGCGCGACAGGTCTCCCGTGACGCCGAAGATCACGAGGGCGCTGGGCCCCGCGATCCGATTGAGCCGGCGATCGTCGGGGTCGCGCAGCGGGTTGTGCCCGCGCGAGAGGGGAACAGTCATCGGTGGGGGCTTCTCCTGCTGTTACTTCTGTGCGGCTTCGAAGAGGGTGAGCACGTCGTCGGACGACTCCGTGATCGTCAGCGAGACGACGGGACGCCCGTGCTCCGCGAGCACGCCCGCGTCGCCGGCGGCCTGCGCCTGGATGAGCTGACCGAACGTGAACGGACGATCGGGGATCTCGAGGTCGACGTCGGTGCGCTCCAGGATCTGCAGGAACACCCCCTGCGCCGGGCCGCCCTTGTGGTACTGGCCGGTCGAGTGCAGGAAGCGCGGCCCCCAGCCGAACGTGGTCGGACGACCGGAGTCGGCGGCGACCAGCTCGCGCAGGCCCTGCAGCTGCGGCACCTCGAGACGGTTGACGTACGCCTGGATCGACACGTAGCCGTCGGCGGGCAGCTGCGCCCACAGCGCGTCGAGCACGCCCTCGACCGTGCCGGAGGCCGCGAGAGCCGGGTCCGACACGCGCACCTCGACGCCGTTCTCCACGAACGCGGGGGCGGTGGGCTCGGGTCGGGCGTCGAGGAGGCCGCGCGCGGCCACCTTCGCCGACTCGACGTCGGGCTGGTCGAACGGGTTGATGCCGAGCAGGTGCCCGGCGATGGCGGTGGCGTACTCCCAGACGATGAACTGCGCGCCGAGCGTGCCGCTGACGAGGATCTCACCTTCGTGGCGCTCGTGCAGGTGGAACTCGTTCGCGTCGTCGACCAGTCGCACGATCTGCAGATCGGCGGGCACGGGGTCGAGCTCGGGGGAGACGGGGAGCAGCACGACCGGGAGGATGCCGGTTCCCTCCTTGCCCGTGGACTCGGCGATGAGCTGCTCGATCCAGTCGGGCAGGCCCTTGATGTGGGTGCCGTCCGTGATCAGACCCAGCTTGTCGCGGCGCGGGGTGGTCGCGGCGATGGCCGCGCCCAGGCGCAGGGCCGGGTTCTCGGCGGAGTCGACGGCGACCTCGAGCAGCGAGGCCTCGGCCTCGTTCAGCAGCTCGTCGATATCGACGCCCGCGAGGCCGGACGGCACCAGGCCGAACGCGGTCAGCGCGGAGTAGCGGCCGCCCACGTTCGGGTCGGCGTTGAACACGCGGTACCCGGCCTCGCGCGCGGAGGCGTCGAGCGGCGAGCCCGGGTCGGTGACGACGACGATGCGCTCGGTCGGGTCGATGCCGAGGTCGCGGAACGCCGCCTCGAACGTGCGACGCTGCGAGTCGGTCTCGACCGTGGACCCGGACTTCGACGACACCACGAGCACGGTCTCGGCGAGGCCCTCGTCGAGCGCGGCCAGCACCTGGCCGGGCGCCGTGGAGTCGAGGATCGTGAGGGGGACCCCCGAGGTCTGCGCGATCACCTCGGGCGCGAGCGACGATCCGCCCATGCCGGCGAGCACGACGCGCGTGACTCCCTTCGCGGCGAGCTCCTCGCGCAGGGCGACGATCTCGGCGACGAGCGGCCGGGAGACGGAGACCGCCTCGACCCACCCGAGCCGGATCGAGGCCTCGGCCTCGGCCGCCGGACCCCACAGCGTGGCGTCGCCGCTCGTGATGCGCGAGGCGACCAGGTCGTGGACGAGGCTCGGGACGGTCTCCTCGATCGCGGCGCGCGCGGCGCCCGAGGCGTGGATCGCGAAGGTCATCGCTGTGCCTCCAGTGCCTCGGCGACCTGGGTGAGCAGGTCGTGCCACGAATCGATGAACTTGGCGACGCCCTCGTCCTCGAGCACCTGGGTGACGTCGGTGAAGTCGATGCCGACCTCTTCCAGCCCGGCGAAGACCTGACGGGCCTCGTCGTAGCCGCCGGTGATGGTGTCGCCGGTGACGACGCCGTGGTCGAAGGTGGCCTCGAGGGTCTTCTCCGGCATGGTGTTGACGACGCCGGGGGCGACGAGCTCAGTGACGTAGAGGGTGTCGGGCAGCGCAGGGTCCTTCACGCCGGTCGACGCCCAGAGCGGACGCTGGGCGTTCGCCCCCGCCGCGAGGAGGGCCTTCGCCCGGTCGGTCTCGAAGCTCTGCTCGAACAGCTCGTAGGCCAGGCGGGCGTTGGCCAGGCCGGCCTTGCTCTTGAGGGCCTCGGCGGCGTCGGTCCCGATCGCGGTGAGGCGCTTGTCGGTCTCGGTGTCCACGCGGGAGACGAAGAACGACGCGACGGAGTGGACGGTCGACAGGTCGACACCGGCGTCCTTCGCGCGCTCCAGGCCCGTGAGGTAGGCGTCGATGACCTCGGCGTACCGCTCCAGGCTGAAGATCAGGGTCACGTTGACGCTGATGCCGTGCGCGATCGCCTCGGTGATCGCCGGGAGGCCGGCCTTGGTCGCCGGGATCTTCACGAGCAGGTTCGGGCGGTCGATCTTCGCCCACAGCTCCTTCGCCTGCGCGACGGTGCCGTCGGTGTCATGCGCGAGGTCGGGGGAGACCTCGATGGACACGCGGCCGTCCACGTGACCGGACTGCTCCCACACCGGGCGGAAGATGTCGAGCGCGGCACCCACATCCTGCGTGGTGGCCGCGAACACGGCCTCCTCCGCCGAGGCGCCGGACGCGGCGAGCTCGGTGACCTGCGCGTCGTACGACGTGTCGTTCTTGTCGGTGATCGCGTTGGCGAAGATCGTCGGGTTCGTGGTGACGCCGACGACGTTGCGCGACGAGATCAGCTCCGCGAGGTTGCCGGAGGAGATGCGGGTGCGCGAGAGGTCGTCGAGCCAGATGCTGACGCCGGCCTCGGCGAGCTGTGCGGTGGGGGTGCTCATGCGTTCTCCTTGATGGTCTCGCGGGCGGCCGCGACGACTGCCTCGGTGGTGATGCCGAACTTCTCGAAGAGGGTCTTGTAGTCGGCGGAGGCGCCGAAGTGGTCGATGCCGACCGAACGACCGCGGTCGCCGACGATGCCGCGCCACGTGAGCACGGAGCCGGCCTCGACCGACACCCGCGCCGTGACCGACGACGGCAGCACGCTCTCGCGGTACGCCTCGTCCTGCTCCGCGAACCACTCGAGCGACGGGGCCGAGACGACGCGCACGTTCACGCCCTCCTCGGCGAGGGCCGCGCGGGCGTTCACCGCGAGCTGCACCTCGGATCCGGTGGCGACGATGATGACGTCGGGCGTGCCGTTCGGGGCCTCGGCGAGCACGTACGCACCCTTGACGGCCTGAGCGGCGGAGGCGAACGTGTCGCCGGCGGCCTCGCCGTCACCGCGCTCGAACACCGGGATGTTCTGTCGCGTCAGGGCGATGCCGGCGGGGCCCTCGTGGCGGCGGAGGATCTCCAGCCACACGGCGGCGGTCTCGTTCGCGTCGGCGGGGCGCACGACGGCCAGGTTCGGGATCGCGCGCAGCGTGGCGAGCTGCTCGATGGGCTGGTGGGTGGGGCCGTCCTCGCCGAGGGCGACGGAGTCGTGCGTCCAGACGAAGATGCTCGGCACGTTCATCAGAGCGGCCAGACGCACCGAGGGGCGCATGTAGTCGCTGAAGATGAGGAAGGTGCCGCCGAACGCGCGCGTCGGCCCGTGCAGCACGATGCCGTTCACGATCGCGCCCATCGCGTGCTCGCGGATGCCGAAGTGCAGCACGCGGCCGTAGGGGGTGCCCGACCACTCGTGCGTCGACCACTCCTCGGGGATGAACGACGCCGCGTCCTTGATCGTGGTGAGGTTGGACTCGGCGAGGTCGGCGGACCCGCCCCAGAGCTCGGGCAGCTGTGCGGCGAGGGCGTTGATGACCTGGCCGGACGCGGCGCGGGTCGAGACGTCCTTGCCGGCCTCGAACACGGGCAGCGCGTCGGCGATGTCGGCGGGGAGCTCGCGGGCCTCGACGCGGTCGAGCAGCGCCTTGCGCTCCGGGTTCGCCTCGGCCCAGGCGTCGAACGACTTCTGCCAGGCGGCGCGCTCCTCGGCCGCGCGCTCGGCCAGGCCGCGCGTGTGGGCGATCACGTCGTCGGCCACCACGAACGTCTGCTCCGGGTCGAACCCGAGGACCTTCTTGGTCGCGGCGAGCTCGTCCGCGCCGAGGGCGGAGCCGTGGATCTTGCCGGTGTTCTGCTTGCCGGGCGACGGCCAGCCGATGATGGTCTTGAGGATGATGAGCGACGGCTTGTCGGTCTCGCCCTTCGCGGCCTCGATGGCGGCGTAGAGCTCGGCGATGTCTTCGACGTACTCGCCCGTCTTCTTCCAGTCGACCGTCTGCACGTGCCAGCCGTAGGAGGCGTAGCGGGCGGCGACATCCTCCGTGAACGCGACGTTGGTGTCGTCCTCGATGGAGATCTGGTTGGAGTCGTAGATAGCGATGAGGTTGCCCAGCTGCTGGTGGCCCGCGAGCGACGAGGCCTCGCTGGTCACGCCCTCCTGCAGGTCGCCGTCACCCGCGATCACGTAGACGAAGTGGTCGAACGGGCTCGTGCCCGCCGCGGCCTCCGGATCGAACAGCCCACGCTCGTAGCGGGCGGCGTACGCGAAGCCCACGGCGGAGGCGAGGCCCTGCCCGAGCGGCCCCGTCGTGATCTCCACGCCCTTCGTGTGTCCGTACTCGGGGTGGCCGGGGGTCTTCGATCCCCACGTGCGCAGCGCCTTGAGGTCATCGAGCTCCAGGCCGAAGCCGCCGAGGTAGAGCTGCACGTACTGCGTGAGGGACGAGTGTCCGACGGAGAGGATGAACCGGTCGCGGCCGAGCCAGTCGGTGTCGGCGGGGTCGTGCCGCAGGACGCGCTGGTACAGCAGATACGCCGCGGGAGCCAGGCTCATCGCCGTGCCGGGGTGGCCGTTGCCGACCTTCTCGACCGCATCGGCCGCCAGGATCCGGGCGGTGTCCACCGCGCGTCGATCGATCTCGTCCCACTGCAATTCCGACACGTTCATGCCCTTTCCGACAGTTTCGAGGGCGCCCGTATTCCTTGGCGCATCCGCAACTTCCCTGGCGCATTCCGCACCGCCTCGAGGACGGGTGGGGGTGTGCGCAGCATCGGGCGCGCGAGTGCCTTCAGCATAGCGGTGACGGTGGATCCGATCGGTGGCCGGGCGGCACGGAAGGCGTCATCGCGTGTCATACACTGGAGAGGTTGTCCCGTAACGCGCGCGGAGGAGGCGATCGAGATCTCGACGATGTCTGATCAGACCGTACGGAAGTCGTCCATCGGTCGCACGGTGAGCGCTTACGTGACGCTGACGAAGCCCCGAGTCCTCGAACTCCTCCTCGTCTCGACCGTCCCGGTGATGTTCCTCGCCCAGGGCGGTCTCCCGAACCTCTGGCTGGTCCTCGCGACCGTCATCGGCGGATCCATGAGCGCCGGCTCGGCCGGGGCGTTCAACATGTATCTCGACCGCGACATCGACGCGCACATGCACCGCACGGAGAACCGTCCGCTGGTCACGGGCGAGGTGAGCCCGCGCGGCGCGCTGATCTTCTCCTGGACTCTCGCGATCGTGTCCACCGTCTGGCTCTGGTTCACCACCAACTGGCTCACCGCACTGCTCTCGGCCTCGGCCATCTTCTTCTACGTCGTGATCTACACGATGATCCTCAAGCGCCGCACCGAGCAGAACATCATCTGGGGCGGCATCGCGGGCTGCTTCCCCGTGCTCATCGGCTGGTCGGCCGTCACGGGCTCTCTCGACTGGCCGGCGTTCATCCTGTTCCTGCTGGTCTTCCTGTGGACGCCGCCGCACTACTGGCCGCTGTCGATGAAGTACAAGGACGACTACGAGGACGTCGACGTCCCGATGCTCGGCGTCACGCGCAACGCCTCGCAGGTCGGCCTCCAGGTGATCCTCTACGCGTGGGCGACCGTCGCGTGCTCGCTGCTGCTGGTGCCGATCGCGAACATGGGTCTCGTCTACACGGTGTCCGCGCTGGTCTTCGGCGGCTGGTTCATCTACGAGTCGCACCGCCTGTACAACCAGGCGGTGCGGGGGACCGAGGCGAGGCCGATGCGAGTCTTCCACGCCTCGATCACCTACTTGACGCTGATCTTCGTGGCCGTCGCGGTCGACCCGCTGCTGCCGTTCTGATCCGCAGCGTCCTCCGACGCCGCGGACGCTGACGCGTCGTCCGCCGGCGTGCTGGCGGCGTCCGTGGTCGCCGTCGCATCCTGATCGGTCGCGGACCCGGTCGCGGCGATGACCTCGTTGGGGGACGGCTCATCCATTCCGGCGTCGAGCGCGACGGGCACGGCGGGCACGGCCGGGACGAGTGCCCGCGCCGCCACGAGGCCGAGGGCGAGGAGCAGGCCGATCAGGCCGGCGCCGAGCACCGCGGCTCCGACCACCACGAGCGACTGGCCGACGTAGACCTCCACCCCCGTGGCCGTGCCATCGAGCAGGGTGCTCGTCATGGTGCCGATCTGGCCGGCGATGAGCCATCCGCCGACGCCGATCGCGGCGAGGGACACGATGAGGAGAATCCAGAATCCGATGCTTCTGGTCAGTGTTCTGTGCATGCCGACCAGGCTGACCGATGCCCTGATGAGGCCCCGGTGCGCACGCTATGGATCGTCTGTGCGGCTCAGCGCCCGGTGAGCGCCGGGGCGGGTTCCTCGGCCGGGACGTCCGTCCGCACCGGGCGCTTCAGGTGCAGCACCACCACGGTGTACGTCGCGGCCGACAGCGAGGCGAGCACCATGTGGATGCCGACCAGGATCGGCGGCAGCCCCTCGCGCGCCTGCCACACCCCGACGCCGACCTGCACCAGGATCGCGAGCACGAGCACGAGCAGCCAGCGGCGGGGCTCCAGGCGGAGTGCCCAGGCGGTGATCGTGAGGAACAGCACCAGGGCGGCCAGCACGTAGCCGGGCCAGGAGTGCACGTGCGCGAGGACGGTCGCGTCGAAGCCGTGGCGCAGCACGTCCGCATCACCCGAGTGCGGCCCGGAGCCGGTGGTGAGGACGCCGAACAGGATCGTCACCGCGAGCGCGAGTCCTGTCACATGCGTGACGATCGCGAACCAGCTCGGCACGGCGCGTTCGCGGGGCCCCGGTGCGGTCTTGAGGCGCACGAGGAACGCGGCCGTGACGCACACGAGAAGCAGCGACGAGGTGTAGTGGAAGCCCACGATGAAGGGGTTCAGCCCGGTCAGGACCGTGATGCCTCCGACGAGGGCCTGGGCCACCACACCGATCAGCACGAGCCACGCCGGGAGCACGAGGTCGCGACGCGTGGCCGTGGTGCGGACGGAGTGGACGGCGGCCGCGATGACGGCGAGCAGCAGCACGCCGGACGCGATCGGCGAGGCGGGGAAGTGGAAGGGGAAGGCGATCGCGAAGGCGATGCCGGCCGCGACGATGCCGCCGAGCGCGAACCACAGCGCCTTCGTGACCGCGCGACGCCCGTTCACCGTGTACAGGACGAGCAGCACGACGGTGAGAGCGATGATGCCGACGACGCCCGTCATCAGCCGGTTGCCGAACTCGATGACGCCGTGCACCCCCTGCACTTCGAGGATGGGCACGAGCGACTCGGGCGTGCACAGCGGCCAGTCGGAACAGCCGAGGCCGGAGCCGGTCAGACGCACCGCGCCGCCGGTGCCGATGATGATCGTCTCGCTGACGAACGAGAGCCACGCGAAGACGGTCAGCGCCTTCGCCCACCCGCGGGATCGCGGAACGGGGGTCGTCCGAGTCGTCGGAGGGGTGGTGATGGTCGTCTCGGGCATGAGTCCTCCGGCTCGTCGGCGACGTGGCGCGCGGCCCGTCCGCCAGGCGGAACCTGTAGAATCGGATTGTTGCGATGAGCGCTGACCGCGCTGAAGCATCGTCAACAGTTTAGGCGCGATGGAAGCGCCGATGATGAGGGCCCACCAACGGCACCCGCTCCCGCAGACTCGACGGGGATCAGGTGTGTCGGGGCGGATGACACCGTTTGGGACCTGTGAGGAGAGTGTTGCATGTCGGATGTGCTGATCGACCGCCCGGAGCTTGACGGCCTGGGGGTGTACGAGTTCGGCTGGCACGATGAGGACGCCGCGGGTGCCGTGGCGAAACGCGGCATCTCCGAAGAGGTGGTCCGCGGGATCTCTGCCCTCAAGAACGAACCCGAGTGGATGCTGAAGACCCGTCTGAAGGGGTATCAGCTCTTCGGTCGCAAGCCGATGCCGACGTGGGGCGCCGACCTCAGCGACATCGACTTCGACAACATCAAGTACTTCGTCCGCTCCACCGAGAAGCAGGCGCAGAGCTGGGAGGACCTCCCCGAGGAGATCCGCGAGACGTACGAGCGCCTGGGCATCCCCGAGGCAGAGCGCCAGCGCCTCGTGGCCGGCGTCGCCGCTCAGTACGAATCCGAGGTCGTGTACCACCAGATCCGCGAGGACCTCGAGGCCCAGGGCGTCATCTTCATGGACACCGACACGGCGCTGCGCGAGCACCCCGAGTTCTTCGAGGAGTACTTCGGCACGGTCATCCCGGCGGGCGACAACAAGTTCGCCGCACTCAACACGGCCGTGTGGTCGGGCGGCTCGTTCGTCTACGTCCCGAAGGGCGTGCACGTCGAGATCCCGCTGCAGGCGTACTTCCGCATCAACACCGAGAACATGGGTCAGTTCGAGCGGACCCTGATCATCGCCGACGAGGACAGCTACGTCCACTACATCGAGGGCTGCACGGCTCCGATCTACAAGTCCGACTCGCTGCACTCGGCCGTGGTCGAGATCATCGTGAAGAAGAACGCCCGCGTGCGCTACACGACGATCCAGAACTGGTCGAACAACGTCTACAACCTGGTCACCAAGCGCGCCGTGGCACACGAGGGTGCGACCATGGAGTGGGTCGACGGCAACATCGGCTCCAAGGTGACGATGAAGTACCCGTCGATCTACCTGATGGGCGAGCACGCCAAGGGCGAGACCCTCTCGGTCGCCTTCGCCGGTCCCGGTCAGCACCAGGACGCGGGCGCCAAGATGATCCACATGGCGCCGTACACGCAGTCGTCGATCGTCTCGAAGTCGATCGCCCGCGGCGGCGGTCGCGCCGGCTACCGCGGTGAGGTCCGCGTCGACGCCAACGCCCACCACTCGGCGAACACCGTCCGTTGCGACGCGCTGCTCGTGGACACGAAGTCGCGCTCCGACACCTACCCGGCGATCGACATCCGCGTCGACGACGTGCAGCTCGGCCACGAGGCTACGGTCTCGAAGGTCAGCGAGGAGCAGCTCTTCTACCTCCAGTCCCGCGGCATGCCCGAGGACGAGGCGATGGCGATGATCGTGCGCGGCTTCATCGAGCCGATCGCGCGTGAGCTGCCTATGGAGTACGCGATGGAACTGAACAAGCTCATCGAGATGGGCATGGAAGGATCGGTCGGCTAAATGGCGGCCTCGACGACAGCGCCCACGGAGGCGCAGCACACGAACGCGCACATCGACCCGGCCGCCCAGGTCGCCGACGCCGGATTCGTCCCGGTGCAGACGCGCTCCGAGCGCCCGCACTCGTACGACCCGGACGACTTCGGCGCCCCCAGCGGCCGTGAGGTCAACTGGAAGCACACGCCGGTCGCGCAGCTGACGCCGCTGTTCCAGACGGCAGAGGCGAACGACGGCGTCGCGTACGCCTTCAGCTCCGGCGAGCAGTACGTGGCAGGACCGCTCGCCATCGGCGCCGCTCCGCGCGGCGAGGTCTTCCTCCCCGAGGACATCACGGCCGCCGTCGCCTGGCAGGGTGCGAGCGAGGCGGTGCACGTGCGCATCCCGCGTGAGGAGGAGGTCGCCGAGCCGATCTTCATCTCCGTCACGGGTACGGGTGCCGACCGCCGCGCCGACGCCCACATCGTGATCGAGGCGCTGGAGCACAGCGTCGCGACCGTGGTGCTGCAGCACAAGGGTTCCGCGCAGTACGCGCAGAACGTGGAGATCATCGTCCGCGATGGCGCGAAGCTCACCGTGGTCACGGTGCAGCAGTGGGAGGACGACGCGGTGCACGCGGCCGCGCACCAGGCCCGCGTCGGCTCCGACGCCACGCTCAAGCACTTCGTGGTGAGCTTCGGCGGCGGCCTCGTGCGCGTGAACCCGAGCGTGGAGCTCGCGGGCGCGGGTTCCGAGGGCTACCTCTACGGGCTGTCGTACGCGGACGCCGGGCAGCACCTGGAGAGCCAGGTCTACCTGCACCACAAGGGTCCGCACACCACGGGCGACGTGCTCTACAAGGGTGCCCTCCAGGGCGCGAGCGCGCACAGTGTGTGGATCGGCGACGTGCTGATCGGCGCCGACGCCACGGGCACCGACTCGTACGAGGCGAACCGCAACCTGGTGCTCACCGAGGGGGCGCGCGCCGACTCGATCCCGAACCTCGAGATCGAGACGGGCGACATCGTCGGCGCGGGCCACGCGAGTGCGACCGGTCGCTTCGACGACGAGCAGCTCTTCTACCTGCAGGCCCGCGGCATCCCGGAGGAGGAGGCGCGGCGTCTCGTCGTGCTCGGCTTCCTCACCGACATCGTGCTGCGCCTCGGTATCCCGACGCTCGAGGCGGAGCTGCTCGCCGCCATCGAGGCCGAGCTCGCCGAGGTGGACGCGTGACCGCCGAGCGCGTCTGCGCGGTCTCCGACCTGGAGCAGGACACCCCGCTCCGCGTCGAGCCGGGCGGCGTGCCCATCACGGTGATCAAGGACGGCGATGGCGTGATCCACGCCATCGGCGACACCTGCACGCACGGCGACATCTCGCTGTCCGAGGGCTTCGTGGAAGGCGACACGGTGGAGTGCTGGGCTCACGGCTCGGCCTTCTCCCTGATCACCGGCAAGCCCCAGAACCTCCCCGCTTACGAGCCCGTCCCGGTCTACGTCGTCGAGATCGACGGCGACGACGTGCTCATCGATCCTGCTGTGACGAAGGAAGTCTGAAGAATGTCTGTTCTCGAGATCCGCGACCTGCACGTGACGGTCGAGACCGAGGCGGGGACCACCCCGATCCTCAACGGAATCACCCTCACCATGAACACCGGTGAGACCCACGCCATCATGGGCCCCAACGGCTCGGGCAAGTCGACCCTGGCCTACACGATCGCCGGTCACCCGAAGTACACGGTGACCTCCGGCTCGATCACGTTCGACGGGGAGGACGTGCTGGCGATGAGCGTCGACGAGCGCGCCCGCGCCGGGCTCTTCCTCGCGATGCAGTACCCGGTGGAGATCCCCGGCGTCACCGTGACGAACTTCCTGCGCACGGCGAAGACCGCGCTCGACGGCGAGGCGCCCTCGATCCGCCAGTGGACCAAGGACGTCAAGGAGTCCATGGCGAACCTGCGCATGGACCCGAAGTTCGCGCAGCGCAACGTCAACGAGGGCTTCTCCGGCGGCGAGAAGAAGCGCCACGAGATCCTGCAGCTCGAGGTGCTCAAGCCGAAGTTCGCTGTGCTCGACGAGACCGACTCGGGTCTCGACGTCGACGCGCTGAAGATCGTGTCCGAGGGCGTGAACCGTGCCAAGGAGTCCACGGGACTCGGCGTGCTCCTGATCACGCACTACACCCGGATCCTGCGGTACATCCGCCCCGACTTCGTGCACGTCGTCGTCGCGGGCAAGATCGTCGAAGAGGGCGGACCCGAGCTCGCCGACCGGCTGGAGAACGAGGGCTACGACCGGTTCCTCGACCCTTCCGCCCCGATCGAGGCGTAGGCTGAGCCGTATGACAGCGACCCTCACGGATGAGAAGTACGACGCGGTCACCGAGGCGCTCAAGGACGTCATGGACCCGGAGCTCGGGATCAACGTCGTCGACCTCGGCCTCATCTACGACCTCGCCTGGGATGACGAGAACGATGCTCTCGTCATCCACATGACGTTGACCAGCGCGGGCTGCCCGCTGACCGACGTCCTCGAAGACCAGACCGCGCAGGCTCTCGACAACGTCGTGGACCGGTTCCGCATCAACTGGGTGTGGATGCCGCCGTGGGGTCCGGAGCGGATCACGGACGACGGGCGCGACATGATGCGCGCGCTGGGATTCGCAATCTGACGCTGAAGACAGTGATGCACGACGGAGCGGGCGCGGAGACGCGCCCGCTTCGCTGACTCCGCGGCGAGGCGGGGACGAGAACTCGGGAGATCGAATGTTGCATGTTCAGGCGCTGTCCCTGGCGGAGCTCCGTGAGCGCAGCAGCGAGAAGTGGCGCGAGTACCCCGCCGATGTGCTTCCGCTCTTCGTCGCCGAGACCGACTTCCCCCTCGCCCCCGCGATCACCGCGGCCCTGCACCGTGCGGTCGAGCGTGGCGACACCGGGTACATCGCCTCGAAGACGCCGCTGGCCGAGGCGTTCGCGGGCTTCGCGCGCCGCCGTTACGACTGGGCGGTGGATCCCGCACGCACTCGCAGCACGGCCGACGTGAGCATGGGCATCGTGGAGATCCTGCGCCGCGTGACGCAGCCGGGGGAGCGGGTCGTCGTCACCCCGCCCGTGTACCCGCCGTTCTACGACCTCGTGGAGGAGGCCGGTGCGGAGGTGATGCGGGTGCCGCTGCGCGACACGGGCACGGGGTGGGAGCTCGACCTCGACGGGATCCGCGGGGCGTTCGACGACGGTGCGACCGCGATCCTGCTGTGCAACCCGCACAACCCGACCGGCACGGTGCACGACCGAGACGCCCTCGCCGCGCTGGCGGAGATCGCTGCCGAGTACGGTGCCGCCGTCGTGTCCGACGAGATCCACGCGCCGCTCGCCCAGCCGGGGACCGGGTTCACGCCCTTCCTCGCGGCGAGCGAGACGGCCGCACGCGTCGGCTATGCGGTCGTGAGCGCCAGCAAGGCGTTCAACCTCGCCGGCCTGAAGTGTGCGCTGATGGTCACGGCCGACGACGACACCAGCGCCGTGGTGCGAGGGCTCCCCGTGGAGGTCGAGTGGCGCACCGGTCAGTTCGGTCTGCTCGCCTCGGTCGCAGCGTTCGCGGAGGAGAGCGATGCCTGGCTGGACGGGCTGCTCGACTCGCTCGACCAGAACCGCGTGCTCCTGGAGGACCTGCTGGCGCGGCATCTTCCCGGTGCCCGCTACCGGATCCCGGACGCGGGCTACCTGGCCTGGATCGACCTGTCGGCTCTGGGCTGGGGCGACAACCCCGCGCGGCGGATCCTGCGGGATGCGAAGGTCGCCCTGCACTTCGGCCCGGCGTTCGGCACCGAGGGAGCGGGCCACGTGCGACTGAACTTCGGGACGAGCCCGGAGATCCTGACGGAGGCCGTCGAGCGGATCGCCGCGCTCGTGGAGCGATGACCGCGCCGCAGCCCGTCGCATCGATCTGGGATCGCGGCCGAATCTGGGTGACGGTGGGCGCGGTCGCGCTCATCTTCCTCGCCGCGATCGAGGCGCTCGCGGTCACCACGGTCATGCCGATCGTGAGTGCGGCGCTCGACGGCGAGGCGCTGTTCGCCGTCGCGTTCGCCGGCACCCTTGCGACGAGCGTGATCGGGATGGTCGCGACCGGTGCCTGGTCCGACGCGCGCGGGCCGCGCGGCGCGCTGTACGTGGCGGTGGCGCTGTTCATCGTCGGCCTGCTGATCTCGGGCTTCGCGACCTCGATGCCGCAGTTCCTGATCGGTCGGCTCGTGCAGGGGCTCGGCACCGGCGGTCAGACGGTCGCGCTGTACGTCGTGGTCGCGCGGCTCTACCCGCCGGAGCTGCACGGGCGCGTGTTCGCGGCGTTCGCGGCCGCCTGGGTCGTCCCGTCGATGGTGGGGCCGTTCCTCGCGGGAGCGGTCGCGGAGTACCTGCACTGGCGCTGGGCGTTCCTGGGCGTCGCGGTGCTCACCGCGATCGCCTTCCTGATGATCGCGGTCCGGCTGCGTGGTGTCGACCTGGGCGGCGGCGAACCCCAGGACCGGCGTGCGCTGCGCCTCCGCCTGCTGCTGGCCGTCGTGGTGGCGGCGTTGGCGGTGGTGATCGGCGTCTCGGCCGAGCTCGACGACGGGGTGCGCTGGCCGGTCGCCGTGGCCGCGATCCTCGGGATCGGCGTCGCGGTGCTGCCGCTGCTCCCCGCCCGTACCCTCCGCGCGGGAGCCGGGTTGCCCAGCGTCGTGCTGATGCGCGGCGTGGCCGCCGGCGCGTTCTTCGCGGCGGAGGCCTACATCCCCTACCTGCTCATCCGGAAGTACGACTTCACCGCCACGTGGGCGGGGGTGGCGCTCATGCTCGCGGCGTTCGCGTGGGCTGGAGCCTCGGCGCTGCAGGGGCGCTACGGCGAGCGGCTAGGCAACCGCCGCATCACGCTGCTGAGCCTCGGCGCCCTCCTGGTGGCGATGCTGGCGGTGCTCGCGGCGGCCGTGTTCCCGGTGTCGCCCGTCGTGGTGATCCTCGGGTGGGCGTTCGCGGGTGGCGGCATGGGGCTGCTGTATCCGCGCCTGACGGTGCTCACGCTGGCCTACTCGGACGAATCGAACCAGGGGTTCAACTCCTCGGCGCTGTCGATCTCCGACGCGACGGGGTCTGCGGTCGCGATCGCGGTCGCGGGGCTCGCCGTGGCCACCCTCGGCGGCGGTCCTGGCGCCTTCGGCGTGGTGTTCGCGTTCGGTCTCGGTCTCGTGCTGCTGGCGCTCGTGCCGGGTCTCAGGCTCGGGCACGCCGCGGAGCCCGCGGTGCGCTGACCTCGCCTGCGAGCGCCCGCACGCCCAGGTCGAACGCGCGGTCGAGACCCGCCGTGACGTCGATCTCGTCCGAGGGTGGCAGGGCGCCGTGGCTGTCGGCGTGCATGCGCTGCTGCACGAGCGTCGCGTGGCCGAGGACGAAGTGAAGGATCGCGGTCGCGCGGGTTTCGGGATCGTCGGCGCCGTCGCTCCGCAGCGCGGCGATGAGCGCGTCGAGCGCGTGCGCCGAGCCGAGCTGGAGCGCGTAGGTGCTCAGCACGATCTCGGCGCCGTCGCGGTGGGCGAACAGAGCATCCCGCAGGCCGCGGGCGGTGGCGAGGACGCCGGTGGTTCCGCGGGGGAGGCTCGCGGTGATGCGGTCGGCGAGATCGGCGAGCAGCTCCTGCTTGCTCGCGAAGTGCCAGTAGAGAGCACTGGGCTGCACGTCGAGCCGCGCGGCGATGCGCCGCATCGAGAGGTCGGCCAGACCGACCTCGTCGAGCAGGGCGAGAGCGCTGCGGGCGACGCTGTCGCGGTCGTGTCGGGCCGGATTGGGCTCGGGAGTCATGACCCCACTATAGTGAACGGCGTTCAGGTGAACGGTGTTCAGGAGGTGGGAGTGCGCGAGCAGCGTCGGGCCGAGGAAGCCGCCGCATCGATCGTGCTGGAGCACGTGCGGGTGGAGGTCGACGGCCGGGCGATCCTCGATGACGTGAGCCTCGACCTCGCGGCACGACGCATCGCCGTGATCGGGGCGAACGGCTCGGGAAAGTCGACGTTCGCGCGTGTGCTGGACGGCCTGATCGTGCCGACGGCGGGCACCGCGGTCGTGCACGGGCTCGACGTGGTGCGCGACACGCGGGAGCTCCGACGCCGCGTCGGCTTCGTGTTCACGGATCCCGACGCGCAGATCCTCATGCCGACGCCCGCGGAAGATCTCGCCCTGTCGCTGCGAGGCCTCCCGCGCGCGGAGGTCGACCGACGCGTGCGCGAGACCCTCGCGGTGCATGGGCTCGAGGCGCACGCGGACGTGCCCGCGTCGTCGCTGTCCGGCGGGCAGAAGCAGCTGCTCGCGCTGGCAGCCGTGCTCGTGACCGAGCCGCGGCTGCTCGTGGCCGACGAGCCGACCACGCTTCTCGACCGCTGCAACGCCCGGCGCATCGCGGAGCTGCTGATGGCGCAGGAGGCGCAGGTCGTGGTGGCCACGCACGACCTCGACCTGGCCGCGCGCTGCGACCTGGCCGTGCTGTTCGAGGGCGGGCGAGCCGTGGCCGTGGGTCACCCGGATGCGGTGATCGACGAGTACTGCCGGGTGTCCGCGTGATCTCGCTCTACCGCCCCGGCACGAGCGTGCTGCATCGCCTGCCGGCGGGGATGAAGCTCGCGGGGCTCGTGCTCTGCGCCCTCGGCCTGACCCTGCTTCCGCCGCAGCCCGTCGTCGTGAGCGTGGCCCTCGCCGCCACGGTCGTGCTCTATCCGCTCGGAGGGCAGAGTCCGCGCACGCTGCTCGTCGAACTGTGGCGGTTGCGATGGATCCTCCTCGTGCTGGGGGTGATGCTGGCGGTGTTCGTCTCGCCGATCGCCGCGTGGGTCGGTGCCGGTCGGGTCGCGGCGCTGCTGCTCGTCGCCGCACTGGTGACGATGACCACGCGGATGTCCGACCTGCTCGATGTGCTGCAGACGGTGCTGCGGCCGCTGCGTCGCTGGGGTGTCGATCCGGAGGTCGTCGCGCTGACGCTGTCGCTCACGCTCACGATGGTGCCGGTGGTCGCGGCGTTCGTCCACCGGCTCCGTGAGGCCGAGCGCGCTCGAGGGGTGCGCCTGGGGCCGCGCGCGGCGGTGCCGCTCCTCGTGCTCACCC
>NZ_SSDO01000228.1:0-714 GCF_004794395.1 Microbacterium sp. K41
CCGAGCCCGGCGAGGGTGTCGCTGGCGCGGCTGCCGAGCGCCGGGGCGACGTCGATCCCCCCGCGCACGGCGATCACGAAGCGCAGCCCGCGCTCGGGGTGACCGAGGGTGAGCTCGTCGCCGTCGACCGTGGCGAACGGTGCCCCGGGGGCGATGTCGCGCGGCACGCCGGCGGCGTCCGTGAGGGTGAGGACCCCGGTCGCTCCGGCCACCGCGGCCACCCCGGCTCCGTGGAACCGCAGCACCGCACCGCCCACGCACTCCAGGACGGCAGCGGCGGAGGGGTTGCCGACCGCGCGGTTGGCGTCGCGCAGGGCCACCCGGTCCGCGATGCCGGAGGCCGAGACGCCCAGGGCGGCATAGCCCGCGCGACCCTCGTCCTGCACGAGCAGCTGCAGCGACGAGCGCACGACCTCCACCGCGGGGGCTCCGGGAGCGCGCGGCCCCTGGGTCGCGGAGGCTTCTCCGCCGCGCGGATCCGTGCCGCCGGCGCTCTCGGCCGACGCGACGACCGCGGCCCGCTCGGCCCGCACGAACCGCACCCGCCGCCCGGGTGCGAACAGTGCGGGAGGCTCGCGGTCGATGTCCCACATGGCCAGGTCGGTGCGGCCGATCAGCTGCCAGCCGCCGGGGCTCTCGCGGGGGTACACGCCGCTGAAGGCTCCGGCGAGCGCGACCGAGCCCGCGGGCACGCGCGTGCGTGGCGACGAGCGG
>NZ_SSDO01000229.1:0-5383 GCF_004794395.1 Microbacterium sp. K41
CGGCCTCCTCCACGCGCTCGCGCGACAGCGAGCCGTCGCGCAGCGCAGCCACGATCCCGTCGCGCGCAGCACGGAAGTCGCGCAGATCCTGGTCGGGCAGCGCCGCCTCGCCGGGGTTGGTCGGATTGCCGATGCACAGCAGGTCGACGCCGGCGGCGAGGGCACGTGCCGCGCCGCCGCCGAGCCCGACGGTCTCGCGGATCGCGGCCATGTCGAGCGCGTCGGTGATGATCACGCCGTCGAAGCCCCAGTCGCGCAGGATGCCGAGCACGCGCGGGTTGAGGGTCGCCGGAGCGTCGCCCCACCCGGGAACCACGATGTGCGCGGTCATGACGGCGTCGACGCCCGCCTCCACCGCGGCACGGAACGGCTCCAGGTGCTCGCGCTCGTACTCGTCGAGGTCGAGGTCGATCCGGGGCAGCGCATGGTGCGAGTCGACGTGAGTGTCGCCGTGACCCGGGAAGTGCTTCACGCACGCCGCCGCCCCGCCGTCCTGGATGCCGTCGAGCATCGCGACCGCGTGGCGCGACACGAGCTCCGTGTCCGCGCCGAAGGACCGCACGCCGATGACCGGGTTGCGATGATCGGTGTTGACGTCGGCGACCGGGCCGAGCACGACGTTGCCGCCCACCGCCCGCACGCGGCGGGCGAGCTCCGCACCGGTGCGCTCCGAGGCGACGAGATCGTCGAGCGTGCCGAGCTGCGCCGCGCCGGGGAGCGTGGAGCCGGTGGCCGACTCCAGGCGCGTGACGCTGCCGCCCTCCTCGTCGACGCCGATCAGCGCCGCGGGGTTCGCGTCGAGGATCTGGGCGCTCAGCGCCGGCAGCCCCTCTCCGACGTTCTGCCCGAAGTACACGACACCGGCCAGTCCATCGCGCAGCTCATCGAGAAGCCACGCGGGCGCCTCCGTACCGAGGAAGCCCGGCCACAGCACGCCGTTCGCCAGGCGCTCCAGTTCGTCGGTCATCCCTTCACCGCCCCGGCGACCATGCCGGCGGAGAGCCGACGCTGCACGATCACGAAGAAGATCATGACCGGCACGGTGATGATGGTCGATGCGGCCATGATGCTGCCCCAGTCGTTGGAGTAGAGGCCGAAGAACGACTTGAGGCCGATCGACACCGTGTACTGGTCGGTCTGGGCACCGAGGATCGTCATCGCGAAGATGAACTCGTTCCAGGCGGTGATGAAGCTGAAGATGCTGGTCGCGACGAGACCCGGCATCACCAGCGGCAGCAGCACCGAGCGGAACATTCGCCACCAGCTGGCGCCGTCGATGTACGCGGCCTCCTCCAGCTCGACGGGCACGGCGGCGACGAAGCCGCGCAGCATCCAGATGCCGAACGCGAGCGACAGCGCCACGTACACCACCATCAGACCGATGATGCTGTTGAGCAGGCCGAGGCTCTTCACCTGGAGGAACAGCGGGATCACGAGCGCCTCGAGCGGCACCATCTGCACGACGAGGATCATCATGAGGATCGTGGTGCGGAACTTGAAGCGGAAGCGCGCGACGGCGACCGCCGCGAGCAGGCACACCAGCGCGCTGACGAGCACCGTGACGAGCGCGACGATGGCGGAGTTGCGCAGGTAGGTGCCGAAGCCGCCCTCGGTGAGCACGAACGCGAAGTTGTCGAACGTGAACTCCTGCGGCAGGAGCGACTGCCCACCGCTGGAGGCCTTGCCGTCGAGTGCGCTGGAGACCATCCAGTACACGGGGAACAGCGTGAAGATCAGGACGGCGGCGACGCCGATCCCGAGACCGATGCGCGAGCGGAGCCGGGGGCGCGGGTTCACAGCTCGTCCTCCTTCATGAGCGACCGGATGTACACGATCGTGATGCCGATCAGGACGAGGGTGAGCAGCACCGCGAGTGCGGCGCCGAAGCCGTAGCGGTTCTGCCCGAACGACTCCACGTACGACCACACGCCCAGGTTCAGCACCTGGCGGTTGCCGCCGCTGCCGCCGGGCATCAGGTAGACCTGCGCGAAGACCTTGAAGTCCCAGATGGTCGACAGGATGATGACGACCGAGAAGACGGGCTTGAGCGTGGGGAAGATGATCTTCCAGAAGCGGCGCCACGCACCGGCGCCGTCGAGGGCCGCGGCCTCCAGCATCTCCTTCGAGACGCCGAGGAGCCCGGCGAGGACCGTGATCGCCACGAACGGGAAGCCGTGGTGCACGACATTGAGCAGCACGATCGCGTAGAACGACCACTGGTTGGTGAACCAGTTGACCTGGCCGTCGATGAGGCCGAGGTCCTGGAGCACCGAGTTGAAGATGCCGCGGTCGGCATCGAAGATGAACGTCCAGACGTAGGTGCCGGTCACGGCGGGCATCGCCCACGCGACCATGATGCAGCTGGACACGATGGTGCGCCACACGGTGCCGAGGCGCGCGAGCAGCAGCGCGACCAGGGTCCCGAGTGCGACGGTGGTGAACACCGCGACGGCCGCGAAGCCGACCGTGTTGGGGAGCACCACCGTCCACAGGGTCGGGTTGGTGAGCGCCTCGACGTAGTTGTCCAGGCCGATCCAGTTGTTCTCGCCGGTGTTGATCTCGCGCAGTCCGTAGTCCTGCAGCGAGTAGATGAACACCTGGACGAGCGGCCAGAGCATGAGCACCGCGAGGATGATCAGCCCGGGCGCGAGGAGAAGCCAGGGACGGGCCGTGACGAGCGAGAGTCCTCGCTTCTTCCGGCCGCCGGCCACGGAGGCGGAGGTGGACTCCGCCTTCGTGGCCGGCAGTGGCGCTTGCACCATCGACATGGAAGGAGTGGTTCCTTACTGGTTGAGCAGTTCGGTCATCTCCGCAGCGGCGTCCTTCGTCGCGGTCGCGACGTCCTTCTGCCCGCTGAGGATGGCCTGGATCATGGCGTTGGTCGTCTTCTTCGCCTGCACGGCGCCGAAGTTCGGGGTGACCGGGACGGACGCGCCGCCGTCGACCATCTGCTCCGCGAACGGGGCGACGAGCGGGTCGGTCGAGGCGAGGGCCTCTTCCATCGCGGACTGCACGCCGGGGAAGTAGCCGGTCTCGTCCGACCACTGCTCGGCGAACTTGCCGGTGGTCATGAGCTTGACGAACTCCCACGCCAGGTCGGCGTTCTTGGTGGTGTTGAAGATCGACAGGTGCGAGCCGCCGAGCACGGACGGGGCGATGCCGCCGTCCTGGCCGGGGATGACCGCGGCGCCGATCTTGCCCTCGAGCTCCGGGTTGGCCTCGACGAGCGCGTTCGGGGTCCACGATCCGGAGAGCATCATGGCGACGTTGCCCTGCGTGAACGCGTCACGGAGGTCGGTCTCCTTCCAGGTGGTGGCACCCGCGGAGGAGAAGCCGTGCTCGGTGGCCAGGCCCGTGTAGAACTCGATGCCGGCCTGCGACTCGGCGCTGTCCAGCTCGCTCGTCCAGGTGTCGCCGTCCTTCGTGGCGATCTCGCCGCCGGCGCCCCAGACCCAGGGGTAGACCTGGAACTCGGCGTCGCCCGCGACCGGGAAGGGCAGCATGTCGGGCTTGGCGGCCTTGATGGCCTCGCCCGCGGTGACGATGTCGTCCCACGTCTTCGGAGCCTCGAGCCCGAGCTCCTCGAAGACATCGGTGCGGTAGACGATCGAGCGGACGCCGGCGTACCACGGCATGCCGTAGAGCTCGTCGTCGTACGTGCCCGCGACCGAGAGGCCCTCGACCAGGTCGTCGCGCAGGCCCTTCTCGCCGTCGACGTACTCGTCGATCGGGAGGAGCGCGCCGGCGTCGGCGAACTCGGCGGTCCAGGTGGTGCCGGTCTCGGCGATGTCGGGGGTGGTGCCGCCGGCGATCGAGGTGACGAAGCGGTCGTGGGCGTCGGCCCACTGGATCTCCTCGATCTTGACGGTCGCGCCGGTCTCCTCCTCGAAGGCCTCGGAGACCTTGTCGTAGAACGCGGTCGCGTCGGGGTTGGTCCCCTTCATGATCCAGACGGTGAGCTCCTTGCCCTCACCGTCGGCCGAGCCGTTGTCGCCACTGCCGCCGGCACAGCCGGCCAGGGCGATCGTGGCGGCGGCGCCGAGCGCCACTGCCGGAAGAATGCGCTTGTGCATGAAGGGATCTCCTCTTTGAAAAAGTCCAGGTAGGCATCGGGTGCAGACCGGGGGATAGGAAAAAGTATCCACGACTAACTAATTCCCTGCAAGTTCCTCCCAGAATCGTCACACCCCCGTAACATCGGGCTCCGCCGGTAGGCTCGCGCCTATGCCACGCCGCGGACACGACGCCGATCGCCCGACCATCGCCCGCCACGCCCCGCAGCGCACGCGCAGCACCGCCGGACGGGTCTTCCGGCTCCTCGGCATCTCCCTCGCCGTCGTGCTGGTCTCCGTCATCGGCGTCGGCACGTTCCTGATCGTCGACCTGTTCGCCCGCATCGGCGACGACGCCGTGGTGCTGGAGGGAGCCCCCGAGGTCGACCCGCCCACCATCGGCGCCTACCCCGCCGACAAGTCCTTCAGCATCCTGATCGCCGGGACGGACGAGTGCGGAGAGCGCGCGACCGCGCTGTTCGCGGAGCGGTGCGAAGAGGCCGACGGACTCCGCCGCAACGACGTCACCCTCCTCGTGCACGTCTCGGCCGAGCCCCGCAACGTCACGGTCGTCTCGCTCCCCCGCGACCTCGGCGTCGAGGTGCCGGAGTGCACCCGGCCCGACGGCTCCGTCGCATCGGCCATGCAGAAGGCGCGCATGAACTCCCTGTTCGAGCACGCCGGGCTCTCGTGCGTCGCGAAGACCGTCAGCACGCTCGGCGACATCCCGATCGAGTTCGCCGCCGCCATCAGCTTCGACGGCGTGATGGCCGTGACCGACGCGATCGGCGGCGTCGAGGTGTGCATCGCGGGAGAGGGCATCCGCGACCGGCACACGGGCATCGACTGGCCGGCGGGCATGCGCACCGTGTCGGGCGTCGAGGCACTGCAGTTCATCCGCACCAGGCACGGCGTGGGCGACGAGAGCGACCTGGCGCGCATCTCCAACCAGCAGCAGTACATGTCGCGCCTCGCGAAGAAGGTGCTCAGCGAGGAGACGCTCACCGATGTGCCGACGGTGCTGCGCATCGCGAACGCCGTGGCCGACAACATCGACCCCAGCGAATCGCTCAACGACCCGCTCCGGCTCGCGCAGCTCGCGCTCGCCCTGAAGGACGTGAAGTTCAGCGACTTCGTCTTCGTGCAGTACCCCAACGTGGTCGACCCCGACGACGACGACCGCGTGGTGCCCAACGAGGCCGCGGCCGAACAGCTGTGGGCGGCCATCAAGTCCGGACAGCCGCTGCAGCTGACCGGCGACGTGGCGACCCGCCGCGGCGTGGAGCTCGTGACACCGGCGCCGGGCGAGACCGACGGCACCGCCGCGACCC